>JAISIT010000016.1 GCA_031261915.1 Candidatus Methanoflexus mossambicus | reverse complement strand
TTTTATATAAACTAATTGATATAAACTAATTGAACGAATTTATAAAGTCATATAATCACTTTATTTTCTGGATAAATTTCCTAAGTCCATCTTATTTTTTCATTAATTTTTTTATTTGCTGTTTTATCCCATTTATCTACAACAGTATAAATAAATTCAAGAATTAAACAAAAAAAAGGAATTCCTTTGGATTCTTTTTAAATTTAAGATTAAATTTAAGATTAAATTACATATATTATAAAACAAAGAAAACAATCTTTTAATTAGTTTTAGGTCTTAAACTCAATTTTATATCATTTTGTTGATTTTTTTAACTTGGGAACTTCTAAATTCAATTAAATATATAATTCTTCTTAATATTAAAAGTTAATCCATTAAAACTTTTAAATTCAGCCATTTTTTAATTTAATTAGTGAATAATCATTATTATTTTCAATTATTTTCATTAATTACAGAAAACTTCATTTTCTAACTTGAAAGATGAACTTTTAAATGGTAAAAAATTTAATTTTTACTTTTTTTGTTATAATATTATATAATAAACTATTTGAAAATGATAAAAACATAGTTAATTTTGTTATTCATTTAAACAAAATCAACATGAAAATTTTAATTGTTATAGCTTTATAATTTGATAATTAAAAAAGTTTTGGAATAAGGAAACCTAATTCCTTATTATACAATATAACAAAAAAATTTTGGAATAACTTAAGCTATTTCTATATATTTTATACAATAGAAAAATTTTATAATAACTTTAAGCTATTTCTATATAATTTTGTATAATGTATATAATAAAAATTTTGGAACAAGGAAACCTAATTCCTTTAAATGTAATATTAATAAAAAAAAATTTAAAATCTAAAAGATCTTAAATAAAATATTTTTATATACTACAATAACTTATTTTAAAAATAATTATCAAAAAATAATATATTCTCTCACAAAACAATATTATTTAAAATAAAAATTTTAAACAATAATAATTTGTACAAAGTAATATATAAAGATTGTGTTTTAACCCCAATATCATCAACTTAATAATGATTTAAAACAATATTTATTTTTTTGATTAAAAATTACAATTAATATTTGTTTTAAATTTAATAAAAACTATTAATTTAAGATATAAACTTATTTAAATTATTAATTTTAATATTAAAAAATATAATAATATTAATTTTAAAAATAAATATAAATAACTACTAAATTATTACAATTACTATTATTTTAATGAATAAAAATAAAAATAATAAGATTTTAGCAGGTAAATAATTGTTTAAAAGTTATAAAAATTTTATAAATATTAAAAACATTTGTTTTTAAACTTATAAAAATAAAAAATTTTTATAAATATGAGAATAATTGATATAATTCTCTTAAGTTAATGACATTGCTCCATTACCCTAATTTTGGACAGACACTATTTAACGATTATTATTTTTAAAAAATCATTAAAATAAAGTTTAATACATAATTATTAATCATTTTAATTGAAAATAATAAATTAATAACTTATTTTTTGAACATAAATGATTTAAAGGAGTTATACGAAATTTTAATAACTTTAATTTTTTCATGTGAAATTCAAATTTTGATTTGAAACAGTTCATAATAACTTAAAATAAAATATAAAAATAAAATATAAAAATAAAATAAATTAAGATTTTAATATACTGCTATTATTACTACTATTATTATTTCTACTATTATTGCTAATATTATTACTATTTATTTTGTTACATATATAATATTAAGAATTATACTTAGAAGCTATTGATTTATTAGACATTAACTCTTCATCAAAGACTTTTTCTTTTAAAGTAAGTAAACCTAACCCCATAAATACATAACAAACAGGATAACTTGCCATAAACAACCAACCATAGCTATTAGCAACTGATGGTGCGAAAATAAGGATATTTAAATATATAAAATCTGTAAATCCTACAGCTATCATTCCAATACTAAAAATCAATGAACTTTTATAATTACTTTCTTTTCTCCATTTTGTAAACAAATAAAATGCTAAAACAATACTAAAAACACTCATTAACATAAAAACAATCCAGAATATTTGAGGAATTGAAGTTACAATAGCTATAAATACGAAAAAAATCCCAACCGTTGAAAATAATGTAGTGAAAATTGAAACTAATTTATTTTTATCCAAATGAAGTATTAAAATTAAGGTAAGAAATGCAAAAATATAAGAACAGGAAATTGTAAAGTCTGAAATAAGAACTTGATTGTCTAAATAACTTACACCTTCCAAAATCGAATAAATAAGCTCATAAACTCTATTTATCGGATTTAAAAGCATCATAACTCCACCAACAAGTAAAGCAAAACGAAACTTACCTTTAGTTTTACTTGCTTTAAATAAAATAATAATAGCTAAAATCGTACATATCACGATTATATCTAAATTATAAATCCAATAATACATTAATCCATAATCCATTAAATTTCACCTCTATAATCCCTAATTATCTATAATTATTATGTTTATATATTACTTTTATTTAGTATTAAAAAATAATATAAAAAATTCACATTCATGAAAAATTTTCTAATAAACTAAGTTAATATCTTAAATATCCTTAAAATCAATAGTAATAATATTAAAATTAATTAAACCATAATTAAATAAAAAATAAATAAAAAATAAATAAAAAATAAATAAAAAATAAATAAAAAATAAATAAAAAATAAATAATACTTAAATATTGTTTAATTCCAAATTAATATCCCGATTCATTGACTTTTGGTTTTTTATCTCGATTGTTATCATCTTCATCAAAATTCATTAAGAATAACATTCCTAAGAAATACATTGAAATAGGGATAATTAAACCAATTAAAATATGATTATTAGCTAAAAATAAGTTAAAAATTCCATGAATAGTTATAGAAATAGATATTAAACCATAAAACAATGGCAAACCAATATTACGATATTTTTGCATAACAAAAAGACCTAAGCCAACTACACCAGTTGTCATTGCATGCATAAGAGATGTGGACAATGAACGAACAATAACAATAATAATAGAACCCATTCCAGTAAGATCTCCACTAGCAATGAAATAATAAATTGTTTCTTCAATAGAAAAACCAAATCCAATAGCAACAGCACATAAAATAACTAAACGATCCAATTTACGGAATTTAGTTGAAAACATGAAAAGCAATAAAGGTAAAGCTTTTAAAAATTCTTCAACAATAGCTGCAATGGTAACTATCTGAGGCGTAGCTGTCGTAACTCCATGAAAAGCCATAACCATATCGTTTATTGTAAGTGCTAAAATTCCTGCAACACTACCCCAACAAAAAAAGCAAAACAGCAATTTCATCCGTTCATCATCAATTAAAGAAATTAAAAAAAGAAACGGAATTAATATAGCCAAAGCAATACCTAAAAAAGGAGAGTTCAAAGTTCCCAATAAAACATTCATAAAATTCCAACCGATACTTAAAAAAATATTAAACTAAAAAAATAATTCAAATAATGAAAGAATAATAATTTTTATAAAATCAATAAATAAAAGAATAAAAAACAGTATTTTAAAGCTATTGGCTCTTTTGATAAAATAAACAGTTTTTTTATTTATAAAGATTTTAGAATATTGCTCCGAAAAACTGACCGTTTGACTGACTTAATATGCCAAATAAATGATTTCCAGACATAGAAATCGATGCAACCATAAGAATTACTATAATTGCTATAAAAATTAAAATCAAAGCTATTGTATTATTATTTAAATTCATTAAAAAAAACTCCATTAATTAAATATCTAAACTATCGCATATTATCACTTAAATTAAATATATAATCTATAAATTATTAATAAATATATATTTAAAGCATATTAAATTAATCTGTTAAATATACAATTTAACAAAAGACATATTTATATATATCGAATTTTATCTATTAAATTAACAAAAAGGCACTGGCATAGTCTTAATTTCAATGAATTTTCACATCAATAGCTATATGCCATTCACCTGGACGGCTTGATTTTACTTTTCGAGTATTAATAACTTCAATGTCTCTCTTGTATTTTTTAGCTATTGATTTAATCTTTTTTATGCCTTCTTCATAATTATCATTAAATTCATAATAATGTATAATTCCATTTTCATTTATAAGTGAAATAGCTAAGTCTAAAAAATTAGATGCAGTTCCTGGAAGGTTCATAATAATTCTATCAAACTTAGTGTTGGTTTCATTGAATTTAATAGCTATTTCTTTCATATCTCCTTTGAAGGGATAAATTTTTCCTTTAAGTTTGTTAATTTTTATGTTTTCTTCCATATAGTTAATAGCTGATTCATTTATATCAACAGCATAAATTTCAACATTTTTATCTTTAGCTATTAAAATAGGGAATGGCCCAATCCCTGCAAACATATCAAGGATTTTTTCTCCATTTTTTACTTGTGATGCTACTCTTTTTCTTTCAGTAGCAAGTCTTGGTGAGAAATAAACATCAGCTATATTCAAAGACAATCTTGCACCATGTTCTTTATGTATAGTTTTTGAGTTATTTTCTCCTGCAATACATTCAATTTGCCGTGTTCTTATTATTCCTTCAATAACTCCTTTTTTCATAAAAATAGCTTTTCTCTTTGTAAATTCAAGAGCTGCTTTTCCTATTATATCTTTATATTTTTGAAGATCTTCTGGAATTTCAAGAATTACAATATCTCCAATTATATCAAATGAAGTTTTTAGATTTTCTATTTCTTC
>JAISIT010000277.1 GCA_031261915.1 Candidatus Methanoflexus mossambicus | reverse complement strand
ATTTTAATTTTAATATAAATTTTAATTTTAATATAAATTTTAATTTTAATATAAATTTTAATTTTAATATAAATTTTAATTTTAATATAAATTTTAATTTTAATATATGTTTAATTGATTTAATTAAGTTTATTTAATGATTAATGAGGAATAACATGGAAGAAGATAATAATAAAGATAATAATCAAGAAAATAATCAAAATAATAATATTCAAGAAAATAATCAAGAAAATAATGGGATTGATAGAACTACAAATGTAGAAATTTCATCGGAAGTTAAAAATTCATTTTTAGACTATTCAATGAGTGTTATTGTTTCAAGAGCTATTCCAGATGTTCGTGATGGTTTAAAACCAGTTCACAGACGTATTTTATATACTATGTTTGAAGAAGGAATGCTTCCAAATAAAAAACATCAAAAATCTGCTAATGCTGTTGGTGCGATTATGGGTCACTATCACCCTCATGGAGATACGGCTATTTATGATGCTATGGTTAGAATGGCTCAAGATTTCACTTACAGTGATCCTTTAATCGATGGACATGGTAATTTTGGTTCTATTGACGGTGATGGAGCAGGTGCATACAGATATACCGAAGCACGGCTTTCTAAAATTGCCCTTGAAATGTTAAAAGATATTAAAAAAAACACTGTTAATTTCACTGACAACTACGATGGGCAAAGAAAAGAACCAGAAGTTCTACCTTCTCGTTTTCCAAATATTTTAGTCAATGGAAACATGGGAATAGCTGTTGGAATGGCAACAAATATTCCTCCACATAATTTAGGTGAAGTAATAGATGGTTGTGTTGCTTATATTGATAATCCCCAATTAGATACTGTGGAATTAATGAAATATATTCAAGGACCTGATTTTCCAACGGCTGCTAGAATTTTAGGCAATAAAGGAATAAAACAAGCTTATGATACTGGAAAAGGAACAATAACAATCCAATCAAAGGTGGATGTAATTGAAGAAGATGGAAAAAATAGTGGTAAATTGATTATCACTGAAATTCCATATCAATTAAATAAATCTACTTTAATAAATAAAATAGCTGAATTGGTTCGAGATAAACATATTGATGGAATTAAAAATCTAAATGATCAATCTTCACTTGAAGGGATAAAAATTGTTATTGAAGCAAAAAAAGGTTACAATATAAATGTTTTACTTAATAATTTATATAAAAAGACTCATTTACAATCAAATTACACTATAAACTTTTTAATGCTTGAGAACAACAGACCAAGACGTTTATCTCTTAAAGAAATAATTACTGATTATATTAATTATCAAAAGGATATTATAATTCGAAGAACTAAGTTTGATTTAGTTAAATCAGAAGAGAGAGCTCATATATTAGAAGGTTTAACAATAGCTTTAGATAATATTGATGAGATTATTAAGATTATTAAAGAGAGAGAAACTGTTGATGAGATTAAAAAGATTTTTAAAGAACGTTTTGGTTTAACTGAAGTTCAAAGTATAGCTATTTTAGATATGCAACTTCGAAAACTTTCTGGATTAGAGCAAAAGAAAATAGCTAATGAATTAAAAGAACTTTTAGAATTAATCAAAGAACTTAAATCTATTTTAGCTTCAGAAGATAAAGTTTTAAATATTATCCGTAAAGAGTTACTTGATATTAAACAACGTTTTGCCACACCACGTAAAACTATAATTGATGATGCTCCTCTTGGTGAAATTGAAGATGAATCTTTAATTCCTGTTGAAAATATTATTATAACTTTAACACATAAAGGTTACATTAAACGAATGAAAGAAGAGGATTATAAGACTCAAAATCGTTCAGGAGTAGGTTTAAAAGGAATGGGAACTCATGATGATGATTTTGTTGAAAACATGATTGATATGACGACTCATGATTATCTTATGTTTTTCACAAATAAAGGTAAAGTTTATCGTTTAAAAGGATATGAAGTTCCACTTTACTCTAGAATATCAAAAGGATTACCAGTTATTAATTTATTGGATAATTTGGATGATGGTGAATATGTAACAAGTATATTACAAGTGGATAAAGATGAAAAAGCTAAATATGCATTATTTACAACTTATAATGGTTTAATTAAGAAAACAAAATTATCTGAATTTGAAAAAATTAGAAAAACTGGTAAAATAGCTATTAAATTAAAAGAAGGTGACTCATTAGTTTCAGTTAAAAAGACAACTGGAGATAATCAAATTTTCATAGCATCTTCTAATGGTAGAGCAGTTCATTTTGATGAATCAAAGGTTAGATCCTCAGGAAGAAACTCATCAGGATCCATAGGTATTAGAATGGATGAAGGGTATGTAATTGGTTGTGAAATCACAAATGAGGGTCAACAAATTTTAGCTGTAACAGAAAACGGTTATGGAAAAAGAACGGATGTAGGAGAATATAATTTAATTAATCGTGGTGGAAAAGGAGTTAAAACCTTAAAGAAAACCGAAAAAACAGGTAATTTAGTTTCCATAAATGCAATCAATGATGAAAAAGATTTAATCATTGCAAGTAACAAAGGAACGGTCATAAGATTCCCAATTGATCAAACTGCCATAAGCAATCGTGTAACTCAAGGTTCAAGATTAATGAAAGTCAAAGAAGGAGAAAAAGTAACTGCCGTAACAACAATCAAGGAACGGTCTGAAGAAGAACGATCTTAAGAAATAGAGAGTTAATTTTTTATTATTTTTATTATTTCTATTTTCTTTAATTTTAATTTTAATTTCAATTTTAATAGTTATAATAACTTTAATTTTAATTTTAATACTTATAATAACTTTAATTTTAATTTTAATACTTATAATAACTTTAATTTCAATTTTAATAATAATACTAATAATAATCATAATCTTTATGATATTTTTAATTTTAATATTTATAATATTTTTAATTTTAATTTCAATTTTAATATTTATAATAACTTTAATTTTAATAATACTATTTATAATATTTTTAAATTTAATAATATGATTATAATGATGGTTATAATAATAGTTATCATTATAATAATCATTTTGATTAAAGTATAAATGGATTTAGGGATTACAATGAAAAACATAACATTAGATAGCTTTATAAATGATTCTTCTACTCAAAAGAAGAATAAAATATATTCTGTTAGTCAGCTTAATGAATATATTCAAGATAAATTTCAAAGTGATCCTAAATTGAAATCAGTGGAATTACGGGGAGAATTGTCAAATTTTAAAAGATGGTCTTCTGGACATTTGTATTTTTCACTTAAAGATGAAGATAGTAAAATTGATGGAGTTATGTTTAAATATCAAGCTATTAATTTAAATTTTCGTCCTGAAGATGGTATGGAAGTTCTTGTAAAAGGACATGTTGATATTTATCCTCAAAGGGGAGAATATAAGTTTTATGTTCAATCTATGACTCAATACGGGCTTGGAGATTTATATATTAAATATGAGGAACTTAAAAATAAATTACGAGCCGAAGGATTATTTCAAATTCCAAAAAAGTTAATTCCATCTTTTCCTAAAAAAATAGCTGTTGTCACATCATCAACTGGTGCTGTTATAAAAGATATTATCACAACTATCAATCGTCGCTGGCCATACATTGATATTATTTTATACAACACAATTGTTCAGGGAAAACTCGCAGAAAAGAGTATTTCTAAAAATTTACTCTTAGCAGATTCATCTGATGCGGATATTATAATTGTTGGACGAGGTGGAGGTAGTTTTGAAGATCTCTTTTCATTTTCACAAGAATCAGTTGTTAGAGCAATAGCTAATTGTAAAAAACCAGTTATCTCTGCAGTAGGTCATGAAAGCGATCATAGCCTTGCAGATTTAGTTGCTGATGTTAGGGCTCCAACTCCAACTGCTGCTGCCGAAATAGCTGTTCCAAGCAAAGATGAGATTAAAAATCGTTTAAATCATAATAGAAATAGACTTAATCAAAGTATTAACAAGACCATTTCTGAATTTACAAATAGATTAATAGCTATTAAAGAAAAACAAATATTAAAAGATCCTATGAGGTTTTATGAAAATAAAATTGAAAAAATAGGTTTTATCGAAGAAAAACTGAATACCATAATGATTAATAGAATAGAAAGTAATAATAATCAAGTTAATAGATTAAAAGACAATTTAAATCGATTATGCAATCAAAAACTTCAAGATATTGAATTTAAATTAAATAATATCAGTGAAAAATTAATTATTTTAAATCCTATTCAAACCATAAAAAGAGGTTATTCAATAGTTAAAAAAGATAATAATCTTATTTCATCAATTAAAAAAGTTAATATTGGTGATAAAATAGCTATTGAACTTAAAGACGGAGCTATTAATGGAACTGTTGAGAATATCAATGAAAATCTAAAATAAAGGAGAATATCATAATGAAAAAGAAGATGATGGAAGTAGATTATGATTAATATTTCTCAAAAAAAAATAGAATTATCAATAACTCTATTGGTAATAGTTAAAAATAAAATGTTGCCTTTAAATCTTATTGATTTAATAGAAAACAATGAGTTTAATATTCCAAATATTAAAATATCAATGAAAAATACTTAAAATAGATTTTTATTATTGATATAAGTTTTATATTAAATACTGTTAGTTCATATCAATTTATTAATTGTGATATTATGGTAGAAGAAATAAAAGAAGATAAAAGTTTTGAAGAAAATTTAGAAGAATTAGAAGAATTAGTTAAAGAATTAGAATCTGGAGATGTTCCTTTAGAGGAAGCTATTGAAAAATATACTCAATCTATGGAATTAATTAAAAAATGTGATGATAAACTTAAAGAAGTTAGTGCAAAAGTAAAAATAATAAAAGAAAATGGTGAATTAGAAGATTTTAAAGTATAATAATTAATTAAAATAAAAAATTAATTAAAATAAAAAAAAGAAGTAAATTTATTAATTAAAAATAAAAAAAGAAGTAGATTAATAATTATTAATCCATACTCCATAATTTATTTTCTTTTGTTGCTTTAACTTGTGGATAGAATTTATAAAACAAGACTATTAAAATAACTAAAACTATTGGGGCAATAATACTTGCTTCCATACCATAAGTTCCACCAGTAAGTAAAGCTGAACCAGTAGTTTTTAAAGCTAAGAAAACAGTTCCATTTTCAATACTTGAAACATTTATGCCAAAAAAGGACATGAAGAAATCCCAGCCAGCATGCCAAGCAATTGCCATAGTTAGAGATCCAGTTTTAATAACAATTAAGATTAAGAATAATCCAGCTAAAAATGTTGTAATTAATGCAATTATTCCAGTAGTTATATTAATTTGTGAGATAAGAACATTGATTATATGAACTACTGTGAAAAAAATTGTTGGAACGAGTATTATTAACCATTTATTTTTTGTAGGTTTAAGTACACTTGCTAAAAATCCTCTATCTAATATTTCTTCACTAACTCCAGCACCAAGAGCTAACATAACTGCTAAAATAAAAGGAATAATATTGAATTCAACTGAAACTATTTCAGTTGTTCCTAAGATAATGCTGATAATGAGCATTATTAATTGACATAAAAATGCTAAAATAACTCCAAATATTAAATAATGTCCAAATTTATAGCTATTAAGCCCAATATCTGATGGTTTAAATCCATAAACTTTAAATGCGACAATAAGAGTTAAAATTATTGTTATTACACAAAAAATGAATATATTTATTATTCCTGAGGAAGAATTAATTAACGGCATAATAATGCTGGTTATCATTTGACCAACAAAATAAATTAAAATAGCTATTATAATTGAAACAATCGAACCAAAACGAAGAGATTTATTTTTATTTGTCATGAGAGTTCATACCATAATTTTATAATTAACACTTTAATATTAAACTAATTATAATTGAATAAAACATTTTAAAAAATAATATATATAATTTAAAAAATAATTAAAGTTATTTAACTCGTTATTTTTAATTATTATATCTTATAATCATTTAAATTAAAATTAATCATTTAAATTAAAATTTATTTTTATAATTTTTTAAAAATAATAATGAATATATAATTAATAATAACTTAAATTTATATATTTATATTAAATTTGATATTTATACTTATTGTTTATTGAGAAATCATGGTGCCAAGAACTTTTCGATAAAAAAATCAATTAGAAAAGATAAAAAAATTAATAAAAAAAATGAGCATATAATTTAAAAAATAAGTATTTTATTATTATTTTAATATCCGGATATATCTTTTTTATTTATTTATTTGAAAAATTAAATAACTTTATATATTGTTGTCAACATAGATAATTATATATTATATGAATTAGTAATATATTGTAAGATAAATCTTTTAATATTACTCTTATTATTTCTTATTTTTTTGAATAAATGTTTTATTAAATATTTTTTTGAATAAAAAGAGTTATTATTTAATTAAAAGAATTATTGTTAAATTAAAAAGTTTATTATTCGATTAAAATAGTTATTATTTGAAATATTAATTCAAATTCATACTTTAATCATACTTTAAGTTTATATTTATCAGTTATGGAGATAAAATCATGTCAAAAAAAGTAGTAGAAGTAAAAACCTTAAAAGTAGGAAAATATATTATTTTAGATGGTGAAGCATCAAAGATTACAAGTTATTCAACTTCCTCTCCAGGTAAGCACGGAGCAGCTAAAGCAAGAATAGAAGCTATTGGTATTTTTGATAATCAAAAAAGAAGTTTAGTTAAACCTGTTGATAAAAAAGTGGATATTCCTATTATTGACAAAAGAGCAGGTAGTGTTTTAGCTATTATGGGCAGTGAAGTTCAATTAATGGATTTAGAAAATTATGAAACATTTGAATTACCATTACCTGATGAATTAAAAGATAAAATCTCTGAAGGCACTGAAGTGGAGTATATTGAAGCTTTAGGCAACATGAAAATAATGAGAACTAAATAATTTAAGTTTTTATTTATTTTTTTCTTTTTTTTATATTCTTAATTTTATATTTTAATATTCTATATTTTTAATTTTAATTTCTAAATAATTTATTTTTATTTAAATATTTTAATTAAATATTTTATTTAAATATTTTATTTTCAATTAAATATTTTATATTTTTTTAAATATCTTATTTTTATTGGCTAATTTTTTATATTATTCTTTTTTTTCAAATCTATTTTAATATTATCATTTTTATATAGATTATTATGCTTTTTAATACCTATGAACCATGGAAATTTGCTTTTTCACAAGAAGTAAATAATTTAGATGAAGTTAAAGATATTGTAAATAATAACAATAATAGGGATAATAATAAAGATAACAATAATAAGGATAATGATAAAGATAATAATAACTATAACAATAAAGATAACAATAATAAAGATAACACTACTAATTTTAATGAAAATAATAATAAATCATGGGGAATTGTAGGTGTTCCTTTTGATTCTACAAGTTCTTATGGAACAGGATCACGTTATGGTTCAATAGCTATTCGTGAAGCTTCATTTGGATTTGAAAAGTATAATTATAATTTTAAAAAAGAATTAAACTCTATTTTTTTCGATTTTGGAGATTTAAATGTTGTTTATGGTAACTGTAAACAAACATTAAAAAATCTTGAAGAAACTGTAAATGAATTAAATCAACTTAATATAAATCCAATTATCTTAGGTGGAGAACATAGCATAAGTTTAGGTGTTTTAAAAGGTTTATCAAATAAATATAATTTAAATAATGTTGTTATAATTCATTTTGATGCACATATGGATATGGTGGATACTTATCAAGGAGAATCATTTTCTCATGCCACAGTTTTAAGGAGAATACATGAATTAAATCCTAAAGAGATTATTCAAATTGGTATTCGTTCAGCATCACTGCAAGAAGTAGATTTTCTAAATTCCAAAGAAAATAAAGAAAATATCACAGTTTTTAGTTCAAAAGAAACAAATAATAATCTGGAGAATATTAAGAAATATATTTCTTCAATTAACAATCCAATTTATCTTTCAATAGATTTAGATGTTTTTGATCCAGCTTACATGGGGGATGTTGGAAATCCAATGCCTAATGGCTTAAGTCCAAGTATTTTAGAAGAATTAATGGAAATAATAACTCAAAAAGAGCTTATTGGTTTTGATGTTGTAGAACTTTCAACAAAAACTCTTGGAAATCCTTCTGCTGTTTTAGCATCTAAATTAGTTTATGATTTTCTTACATTAATCTAATTATTTTATTTATTCTATTTTAATTTATTAATTTAAATTTTATTTTTCATTTAGTTTTATTTTAATTTATTAATTTAATTTTCATTTAATTTTTATTAATTTTTCATTTATTTCTTTTATTTAATTTAATTTCATTTTTACTAATATTATACTTATTTTTTTATTAATTTAACTTATTTTTATTAATTTATTTATTAATTTATTTATTAATTTATTTATTAATTTATTTATTAATTTA
>JAISIT010000236.1 GCA_031261915.1 Candidatus Methanoflexus mossambicus | reverse complement strand
GCGTTTATTAATGCTAATAATGATTTTTCACAACCTTTTCGTCCCATATATTCTTTAAATAATATATCGTCTAAGGGATTGATTTCATAACTTTCATATCCTCTTCTTTTGCAAAAAGAGTCGATTAATTTATTATAGTTTGTTACATTATAAAATCTACTTTTATTATCTTCAAATAAATTTTTTATATTCATTTTTATACCTCTTTATTTTATTATTAATAGTATTTAAATATTTCTATTCACATAACATATATAAAAATATTAGGAAATATTTATCATAGTTAATTTATGTAATAACTATAAATAACATAATAAGATAATAACCTAATAATATGGAACTAAAATAGTGTTTATTTAGTTTTTCTATTTTTAATAAAAAATCCAAATTTAATAATAAAAAAATCCAAATTTTTTACAAATACATTTTATTTCCAAAGTAGTATATAAAGGTTTCTTAAGAGATATTATAATTTGTTATTAGCTTAAAAAATTGTAATCAAACAAAAACAAAAAAATAAAGAGATTAACAAAAAATAAACAGATTACAATATTGTAATCATCTAAAAAAATTGTTATCACTTAAAAAAATTGTCAACACTTAAAAAAATTATAACCCCTTAAAAATTTATATATGCTTTTAAATTTTTTCATAAATGAAAATAAACCTTTATATATGATGATTTTTAAATTTAATTTTAATAGCTTATAATTTAATTTTAGCTATTGAAACATATTTATTTTGAGGGTCTCTTCCAAAAACTATATTTTAAGAAGTATTAATTTATTTTTATTTAGGTAATTTAAGTTAAAAATCGAATTTTTCCTTGAATTCTATTTTAACAATAGAAAATTATTTAAAACTTAAATTTTAATAATATTTATCATTAGGTTTAAAAATTAAGAAAACTTCGTTTTCTAACTTGAATCTAAAGATTCAAATTAAGAAAACTTCGTTTTCTAACTTGAATCTAAAGATTCAAATTAAGAAAATTTCATTTTCTAACTTCAAATATGAACTTTTAAATTAAGAGTATAATATTTAAATAGATTATACATTTATGTTTTATAAAAATTCTTAAAAAATAAGGAGTATTAAACAAGATCCTTTGAGTTAAAATAAATATAAGTTTAAATCGCTTTAATATTAGCTATTTTTTTATTTAATTATTTAAATAGCTATTTAAAAGAGTTTTATAGAAAAATAGAGGTATATTGAAGAATAAAAACATTAAAAGATATTAGGGATTATAATCCCAGAAACGATTTTATTTTTAATAAAGTTATGGAAAGTGATAATGGTATAATATCTAAATATTTTACAGATGTTTTATTGAAGTTTCATGACTTTGAAGAAACTATTCTTTTTGAATCCATGTTAAATAAAGTGTTACCCCAGGAATATCATGATGAGAAGATTAAAATGGTGGATTTTCATGCAAGTGATGGGTATAATCGTGAATTTATACTTAAGATGCAAGAAAGGGATGAATATTTATTTAGTGAAAGATCACAAGGATATTTAGACAAGCTATACTCATATTCCATATATACTAAAAAGATATGAAAATATAAACACTCATTTTTTAATAAGTTTTATGAATTTTAATTTTTGTAATGATCGCTATTATAACCACAATTTTAATATATGATGAGTGGGACAAACATCAGGTGTAAGTACACAAGATTTAAAGAAATTATAGTCGTTAGCATGAAAAACTTTTTAAACTATGAGAAAATAGATATATAACGAATTACACCAAATATTAATATATTTAATAAAAATAAATTAAAAAAAGAATTTGAAGATGTTAAGAAAATGAATCAAATAATTAAGCAAGCAAATCAGATAACATTAAAAACTTTAACAAATCCCGAAGAAGAACTTGCCTACTGGTTTGCACAGCAAAGAGAAAAATCATACCCAGCAGAAAAAACACAACATCACAGAGAAATTCTATCAAAAGATGAAGAACTTGAAATGAAAGATAAAGAATTTAAATCAAAAATAACTCAAATAGCTATTGATTTAAAAAATCAGAATATGTCATTGAATATTATTTCAACAACTACAGGACTAACAATCAATGAAATAAAAAATTTAAAATAGATATTTTTTTATTATTAAACCATAGTTTCTTATTTTTTTAATTTTTAAATGATTTAAGAAGATATTATATATAATTAAAGAGTAAAAATTTATCCAATTTATTTTTGGAGATAAGTTTATTTCAAAAAACTGATTTATATAAATGATATCCTTTTTAATTATTTAATATGATCAATATAGATTTAATAATTAAAAAAATATGGGTACTTACAACTAAGTTGATTTTAACAATGCATTTTAAGAATGTTATGGGTATAAATTAAGAAATTAACGATAGATTTCAAATATTACATCTAAATCTTCTGGATTTACAACTTCTACTTTTTTACCACTTACACCAACAACTTCTTTTTTAATATTAAGATGATTTTCATTTAAAATATTGCCATCGACATTTATTTCTCCAGTTTCATCAAGAGTTTTAGCTATCTCATCAATATTAGTTGTAGAAATATATTTAATAATTTTAGGTGCTTCACCTTTAAATTCTGGACCTATTTTGTCCATTGCTGGAATAATTTCAACTATTTTTTCTTGAATATCTGGTTTTCCTAAAATTAAATTAAAGTTATTAATTTTTAAAGTTCCTTTAAAATCATTTTCAAATAGCTTTGAAATATTTAAAAGTTCTTTATTTTCAAAATAAATATTAACTTCATTTAAAGGAGCATTTAATGGTAATTTATTTTCAGATTTAAATCTTCTAATTTCAGAGATTATACCAACTGCGAAATCGCCATTTTCTTCAAATTCTCTATTTATAAGTTCTTTTTCAACTTTTGGCCATTGAGTTTCTTCAATAGATTTATATGTAATATCTTTATTATCTCTATTATCATTAATAGATTTATTATCCCCATTACCATTAATATAGTTATTATCTTCATTTAAATAGCTAAAGACTTCATCAGCGAAATGAGGAGTTATTGGATTTAATAATTTTAAAGTAGTTTCAATTATTGTTTTTAACGAGTATTTAGCAGCATTTTTGGAGTTAATAGATTCAATATAATTTTCTTTATTATACAATCGATATTTTATTGCTTCAATGTAATCATCACAGAAATCATGCCAAATAAATTTTTGAGTGGAGTTAATAACTGTAGCAAAATTATAAGAATCATAAGCATTTGTTACTTCAAAAACCAATGAATTTAATTTAGATAAAATCCATTTATCTAATGGTAATAACTTATTTCTTATATCTTCTCCATCAAATTCTTGATTAATATTTTTACTCTCTTTACTCTTTTTACTCTCTTTATTATCTTTATTCTCTTTATTCTCTTTATTTTCCCCATTATCTAAGATATGCATACTTATGAATCTAAATGCATTCCAAAATTTTCTTAAAAATTTATAGCCATATTTTATATCATTCCAATTAAAAGGAACATCAGAACCTGGAACACTATTAGATGCCCATATTCTTAAAGCATCAGCACCATAATCTTTTATAACCTCATCAGGAGCCACTACAAACTCTGGTCTTGATTTACTCATTTTATTTCCATCTTCACCAAAGACCATACCATTTATTTCAATTTCATTGAAAGGTTTCTCACCAGTCAAAGCTTTACATCTTAAAATCGTGTAAAATGCCCATGTTCTAATAATATCATGACCTTGTGGTCTTAAATCTGCAGGGAAATTGTTAATATAATCTTCATTAGGCCAACCAGCTATTGAAAGTGGAGAAATAGAACTATCCATCCATGTATCAAGAACATCTTCTTCTCCTCTAAAATCAGAACTTCCACATTCACAAACAAATGGAACTTCCTTATTATTCTCATTAAGGGTTGTAGGGGCAATTTGTGTAGGATCAACAGGAATCTCATGACTTTCTGCTATATGAACCTTTCCACAATCATTACAAAACCACACAGGAATTGGAGTAGCGAATATTCTTTGTCTGGAAATACACCAATCCCATTCCATTGAATCTGCCCAATTTAAAAGACGACTTTCCATGTGATGAGGTAACCAGTTAATTTCACTACTTGCAGTTTTTATTTCATCTTTTAATTTATTTGCACTAACAAACCATTGTTTTTTAACTAAAATCTCTATTGGAGTCTTACATCTCCAGCATAACCCAACATTTTGATCTACTTCTTCTTGTTTAATAAGACAACCTTCATATTTTAAATCTTCAATTGTTTGTAACTTACATTCTTTTAAATCCATTCCTTCATATCGTCCTGTGGCTTTAGTCATTTTACCCTCAGAGGTTATTGGTTCAATAACATCTAAATTATGTTTATTCACCCAATTTACATCAGTTTTATCACCAAATGTACAAACCATAACAGCTCCAGTTCCAAAATTAGGATCAACATCTTCATCAGCTATTACTTCAACAGCTTGACCAGATAAAGGAACTTTAACTTTCCTACCAACCATATCAGCATAATTTTCATCTTCTGGATGAACAACAACCGCAACACAAGCAGACATTAATTCTGGACGAGTAGTAGCTATTAAAACTCCATCTTCATTATTATCTCCTTTAGCAACTCCATAACCATCATCAGTTTCAACTAAAGCATTAAATTTAACATAATTAAGATATGTTTGATTAGAATTATATTCCACCTCAGCAAAAGCAATAGCTGTTCCACAACGTGGACACCAATTAACAGGATGAATTCCTTGATATATTAAATCATTTTTATACATTTCAAGGAAAGATCTTTGAGTTTTTTTCATATACTCAGGAGTCATTGTAATATATTCACGATTCCAATCTTGAGAAAATCCCAATGACTTCATTTGATCTTTCATTAGAGTAATATTTGTTTTAGTTAAATCAACACACATTTTCCTAAATTCTGCTCGTGAAACATCATTTTTTGTAATATCATGAGTTTCTTCAACTTTTACTTCAGTAGGAAGTCCATGACAATCCCATCCTTGAGGGAATAAAACATCAAAGCCATTTAAACGCTTATATCTTGCCACCATATCAATATATGTCCAATTTAAAACATGTCCCATGTGTATTGAACCTGTTGGATAAGGTGGAGGTGTATCTATAACATAACGAGGTCTAGTTCCATCTCCAATAAATTTATGAATTTTCTTATCTTGCCATTTTTTCTGCCAAATACTTTCTTTTTTAAAATCGTACTCTTTTGGAATCTCTTTTTTTGACATTTTATCCCTATGAATAAATACAATGAATATACTATGATAATCAAATATAAAAAAATAAATTAAGCTATTAATATCTGTTATTTTTAAAATTATTAATACAATTATTAACAAACTTACTTTTAAGATTATTATTCTTATTATTATTCTTATTAAAATTATTATTATTCTTATTATTATTCTTATTAAAATTATTATTATTCTTATTATTATTCTTATTATTATTATTATTATTATTATTATTATTATTATTAAAAATTATTAAACAATTGATACCTATAATCAAATAAATTATTAATTATTCATGTTAATTAGTTTTACTGAAAATAGAATTATAAAATATAAAAAGTGATTTAAAATAGAAAACTATTTAATTAATGAAAAATATATTTATATAAATTAATAAAATTATTTAATAGAAAAATAATTTATTTCATATTTACAAATATAACATTAATATTTATGTTTTTAATAATTTATAAAAATTTCTATTTTTACTATTTAAATATTTTTAATATCTTTGTAATATTATTATTAATATTATTATTAATATCATTATTGAAATTATTAAAAGTAGTATTTATTAAAAGTAGTATTAATATCATTATTAAGCATTATTAAAAATATTATTAAAAATATTATCAATTTTATAATTATTACTAAATTTAAGTATTAATATTTGAATCTAATTAATATTTTACCTATAAACTCTTTAAATATGATCAAATTCATCAAAAACTTGTATTGACAACGAGGATGAAAAAATGGAATGTCTGTGGTTTTTAATAGCTATTGTTTTAATAATAAGTGATGAATTACATAGCTTTTTAATGTGGAATTTATTTAATGATTTTTATATAGTATTTGCAGGAATTATTAAAAGCCATGTTAACACTACACTTCAAGCATGGATTATTCATGAAGGAATCGAAGCTATATTCCATTTTATTATTTTAACCTTTGTATTTAGTATTGTTTTATTGAATCCAATTACAGGATTAATTATTGGATTTATTGGTGGATTGGTTCATTTTATTATAGATTTATATCATTCATTTTATGCATCTAATATGAATTCAATAGAACATAGAGCATTGCATTTTGTTATAGAATCATTAGTTTTTATTTTAATTTTTGGATTATAAAATTTAAAATTCAATTTTACTTTGTATATCCTCATAATTTTATTAAATCATAGTATTATTAAATCATAGTGTTTAATATTTTACATTCATTATAAATTAAGTTCTTAACTGTTAATTTCAAAAAAAAGAAAATAAGCAGGTTGCAGAAAATAAGCAGGGAAAAAAATGCCAGTTATTAATTTCAAATATGAAAATTTAGAAGAATTAGGAATATCAATAGAAAAAGAAAAATTAATAAATATTTTACCTATGTTAGGAAGCGATATAGAAGATTACAACGATGAAGAAATCAAAGTAGAGTTTTTTCCAAATAGACCTGACCAATTATCACTTCCTGGACTTTCAAGAAGTTTTAAAGGATTTTTATCCCAAGAAACTGGGTTTCCATATTATGAAATTAAAAAATCTGGAGAAAAAGTTATAGTGGATGATGAAATTTTAAAAATCAGACCATATATTGCTTTTGCAATAATCAAAAATGTTGATTTTAGTGGAGATAAACTTAAACAAATAATGGATTTTCAAGAAAATTTACATTGGGTAATTGGAAGAGATAGAAAAAAAGTAGCTATTGGTATCCATAACTTAGATGTAATTAAAGGAGATTATAAATATATTGCTGGAGATAAGAATAAAAATAGATTTATTCCATTAGAACACGAAGACAAAATGACATTAGAAGAAATTCTAACTAAACATGATAAAGGATCTAAATATTCTCATTTAATTAAAGATTTTGATTATTATCCTTTGATTTTAGATAGTGAAGATAATGTTTTATCCATGCCCCCAATTATAAATGGAGAATTAACAAAATTACAGGAAAATACACAAAATATATTAGTTGATGTTACTGGAACCGATGAAAATGCAGTTAATAATACTTTAAATATCATATCTTCATCTTTTGGAGAAGTTGGTGGAAAAATAGAAAGTTTAGAAATAGTATATCCTAATAAAACTATTACAACACCGAATTTAAATCCTAAAGAAAAAATTGTCCATGTTGATATTGCAAATAAATTAATTGGAATAAATATTGATGTAAATGAAGCCAACAGATTAATCTCTAAAGCCAGAATGGAAGGAGAAATCATTGATAATAACACAATAAAAGTTAAAATTCCATCTTATAGAATTGATATATTACATGAAGTAGATTTAGTGGAAAATATAGCTATTCAATATTGTATTAATAAAATTGAATCAAAAGTTCCTGAAATTGCCACAATAGCTAATGAACATCCATGGTTTAAATCAAATAAACCACTTCGTGAAGTTTTAATTGGTTTAGGATTTCAAGAGATTATGAGTTTAATGCTTACCAACGAAGAAAACCATTATACCAAAATGAAACAAGAAATAAATATTAATAACAATGAGAATATTAAAAATGATAGCAAAAATAATAAGAAAAATAATAGGCAAAATAATAGCAAAAATAATAACAAAAATAATGTAGATTATGTTGAAGTTGCAAGACCAATCTCTGTAGAGCGAACAATGATAAGAACCAGTTTAATTAATGGACTTTTAGAGTTTCTTGAAGATAATAAACATGAAGATTTACCTCAAAAGATTTTTGAAATTGGAGATGTTTTATTTTTAGATGAAAATGAAGAAACTAAAACTAAAATGAGAAAAAAAATAGCTGGAGCTATTTGTCATTCAAACTCCAATTTTACAGAAATTAAATCAACAGTTGCAAGCATTTTAGATAATCTTGGATATAATTGGACAATAACCGAAAGTAATAATACCAGTTTTATACCAGGAAGAGTTGCAAATATAGATGGAAACTCAAAAAATAGCAATATTACTGGAGTATTTGGAGAAATATCCCCTGAAGTTTTAATTAATTTTGAATTAGAATATCCAGTTACCATTTTCGAAATAGAATTTCAATAATTACTAAATTCTTAACAATCTTATTATCATTAATTTATTAATATCATTATTACTATTATTACTATTATACTAATTAATATTATTACTATTATACTAATTAATATTATTACT
>JAISIT010000191.1 GCA_031261915.1 Candidatus Methanoflexus mossambicus | reverse complement strand
TTAAAATTAAAAAATTAAAATTAAAAAATTAAAATTAAAAAATTAAAATTAAAAAATTAAAATTAAAAAATTAAAATTAAAAAATTAAAAATATAAAAAATGAAAAAAATAAACAAGGTGTAAAAAATGAAAAATGTTCCTGATGAAATTAAAATGATTATAGAAGAATCTTATCCATATATTAAAAAATTAAATCCTGCACAGCAAACAGTTGTTGATTCAGGTTATCTTGAAAATAATTCTAATTATATAATAGCTATTCCAACCGCAAGTGGAAAAACAGTCCTTGGAGTGATGGCTGCTTTAAAATCATTGCTTGATGGAGGGAAAGTTGCATATTTAGCTCCTTTAATTTCACTACAAAACGAAAAACTTAAAGAATTTGAAGTTTTTGAAGAATTTGATATTAAAGTAGGGCGTCATCCTAATTATGCTGACCTATCAGTCATGGTTTTTGAATCTTTTGATGCTATTACTCGTTTTTCATGGGATACACTGCGAGAAGTAGATACAATCATTATTGACGAATTCCACATGATTGGAGAGTTTTCAAGAGGACCTACATTGGAGTGTGCAATTACAAGAGCCAAAATAATAAATCCGACACTACGAATCATCGCATTATCTGCTACTTTAAATAATATCGATGAAATTAAGTCTTGGCTTAATAGTGAAGTAATTATACACAATTATAGACCTGTTCCACTTCAAAAAGAGATTTTAAATACTGAAATGTTTTCTACAACAAATAAAAATGAAGTTGTTAGAAAAGTTGTTGAAAAAGCTATTGATGACGAAAGTCAAGTTTTAAGCTTTGTTTCAACAAGAAGATTTACAGAATCATTATCATCCTATGTGGCAGATAAAATAAAAAGAAAAATACCTGAACATCAGAAAAAAACATTTAAAGAGATAGCAGATAAGATTTTAGAAGTTCCTAAAAAAAAAGGATCACTACCAACATCCACTTGCATTAAATTAGCTGAAAGTGTTAGTAATGGCTGTGCATTTCATCATGCTGGACTTTTTAATGAACAAAAAGAAATTATTGAAGATGAATTTAGAAATAGAAATCTTTTAATGATTTCGGCAACTCCAAGTTTAATGTATGGAGTTAATTTACCATCAAAAACTGTTGTAATACGGGATTATACACGATGGACATCACAAGGTCCTCAAATGATTCCAGTCTTTGATTATCTTCAAATGTCAGGACGTGCTGGAAGACCTCAATATGATAATGAAGGTTTTTCATATATAGTAGCTAAATCCTTAGATGAAGCTGAAACATTGTATGAAAAGTATGTTAATGGAACTGTTGAAGATACAAACTCTAAATTAATTGAAAATAAAGATGCAGTTTATAAACAAATTATTGGGCAGATTGCATCATCTTTATCAAAAACCCCTGATGAAATTACTGATTTCTTTAAAAAAACATTTTACGGTCACCAAATGACAAATAACGAGAAGATGAGTAGTTTTGCTGATGAAAGTTTAAAATATGAAATAGACAATAGCTTAGAGTTTTTAATTTCAAATGGAATCATTCAAGCCACACCTGATGGTTTAAAGGTTACAAAACTTGGAGATTTAATTGCAAAATCAAATTATACTGTTGAAACAGCTATTAAACTCTCAGAATATACTAAAACCATAGACCAATTTAATGAATATGAAATATTATATCAACTTTCTAAGTGTCCAGATTTGCCATTAATCTCATTTAAAGGTCGAAAATCAAAAGATCCTGTTAGAGACAAACTATCTTCCCATGGACTCTTTGCTGTAGACATTGGAAATAGTGAAGCAACAACTGTATCCATTATTGAATGGATTGATGAACGAAACGAGTCAGAAATAGAAAATGCCTATAATGTATATTCTGCATCAACAAGAAGGTCTGCATACGATGCTTCGATGTTAATAAAATTCTTAAAAAATATTTTAGAGATATTAGGAAAATATAAATACTCACAAAATTTAGATATTCTATCTGCACGACTTTATTATGGTATAAAGAAAGATATAATTCCTCTTGTTGTTAGTGTTAAACGTTTAGGTAGAAAAAGAGCAAGAGCCGTGATAAGTGCATTTGGAAGCGATTTAAAAGAACAAAATGCCAATAGTTTTAAAAAAATAGATGGAATTGGAGAAAAATTAGCTGAAAAACTTGAAATTTTTGTTAAAAATAACAAATAGAATAAATAAAAGAAAATGATTACTAAAAGTTAATAAAATAAATAAATTTATGCCAATTAACCTCCACCTTCACCTACATTACTTGATAATTCAATATTTTCTAAATCTTCAAGTTGATTTTTTAATTCTTCAACCATATCCTCTTTAAAATCATCAGAATTATTTTCATTATTGTTATCATTAAATGTTTCATTACTGGAGTTATATTGATCAAATTTAGAGAGTTTAACATTAGATTTATCAATGATTTCCAAAACATTAGACAAATAATATAAATTTGTAGAATCAACTTTAATCCATGCAATATTTAAATCTATAAACTCTTCAAAATCTTTAGTTTTATAATTATTGTTTAAAGAAACATCATTGTTAATTTCAATAACTTTTCCAGTTGTTCCAGTTTCATCATAGCGAACATAATCCCCATTTTTAATTATATTTCCCAATCTATCTATAACTTCCATAAATATACAACCTAATAGATTAAATTATTCTGGACAAATCATGTTGAGAAGTATATAATCTCCAATACTTTCAACATCTTCCAAAGAAACAACTAATTCACTTTGCGATAATAATCCAGATTTTTGAGAAATAATTAAATGAGTAATATTACCAAATTCTTCATCAAATTCAAAATCAGAAACTTTTCCAATTACATTAGCATTATTATCCACTACATACATACCTAAAAATTGTTTAATATTCATTTATAACACCAAATAATAATTATAATTACATTAATCTTTAAAATATTCAAATTAAAAATAATTAGAAGATATTTAGATTAACAATATTTAATTATATAAAAATTCTAAATAATAATATACAATTATATATTTTTATCATTATTAATAAAATTTATTAATTGAATTAAAAATAAAGAAAACATCGTTTTCTAACTTAACTTATGTTAAGTAAAATTAAAAAATAAAGAAAACTTCGTTTTTTAACTTAAATTAGGTAAATTAAACTAATAAAATAACAAGGACAATAAAATGAAAAATGCTTCTAGAGAAATTATTGAAAGAATTATAGATAAAACCATCAAGACAAAACAAGACTTAGAAAATGCTAAAAGAAAAACATGCAAAAAACATGAATTGAATAAATTCATGACAAATTCAGATATACTAAAATATGTTAAAGATAATGATGAAAAAGAGAAGATTATTCATTTGTTGCAAAAAAAACCAACAAGAACAATTTCTGGAGTAGCTATTGTCGCTGTAATGTGTCATCCACATAAATGTCCCCATGGAAGATGTAGTTATTGCACAGAAAGCTCTATTGCACCTCCAAGTTATACTGGTGAAGAACCTGCAGCTCTTAGAGGAAGAATGTATGATTTTGACCCATATAAACAAACATATAATCGATTAAAACAACTTTATGATATTGGACACCCCATAGATAAAGTAGAATTGATAATAATGGGAGGAACATTTCCATCAAGATTTATAGACTATCAAGAATGGTTTATTTCAAAATGTCTAATGGCTATGAATGATTATAGTGATGAAATCAATGAAAATATTGTTAAAAATAAAAATATCCTTAAATCAGATAAAAAAGAAATACAAAAATTCTATCCAAATGATTTTAGCTATTTAAACGATATTCAAAAGATTAATGAGAATTCTAATATTCGATGCATAGGTATAACATTTGAAACAAGACCTGATTATTGTAAAAGAGAAGATGTAGATAGAATGCTTAAATTAGGAGTAACAAGAGTTGAATTAGGTGTTCAAACAACTTATGACTCTATTTACAAAGCAGTTAATCGAGGACATACCATTTCAGATGTTATTGAAGCAACGAGAATATTAAAAGACTCTGGGGAGAAAGTTGCGATGCATTTAATGCCTGGACTCTTATCCACCCCCGAAATGGACATAAAAATATTTAAAAGAATTTTCGATGACAGTGACTTTAAACCAGATATGATTAAAATTTATCCATTATTAATAACAAAAGGAAGTGAATTCTATGATAAATGGAAAAAAGGGGAAATTCATCCATATACAGATGAACAAGCAGTTGAAGTATTAGTAAAATTAAAAAAAATCCTTCCAAAATGGGTTAGGACTATGAGAATTCAAAGAGATATTCCTTCAACATTAATAGAAGCAGGCGTTAAAAAATCTAACCTTGGAGAATTAGTATACAATCAATTAGAAGAAGAAAATATAAACTGTAAGTGTATTAGATGTAGAGAAATAGGTCATCTATCAAAAAAACCACAAATAAAAAATAAAATTAAAAATTTAAAAAATGAAGACTTTAAAATATTTAAAGAAGAATATATCGCAAGCAAAGGTAAAGAAATCTTTTTATCCTATGAAGATACAGACGAAGAAATTCTTGCAGGTTTTTTACGACTTCGATTTCCATCAAAATATGCCCATAGACAAGAAATTAATGAAAATACGGCATTAATTAGAGAATTACATGTCTATGGTAATATGCTCCAAATAGGGGAAAAAAATAAAAATATCGGTCAGCATGTAGGATTTGGAGAAAATTTAATTAAAAAAGCCGAAAAAATAGCTATTGAAAATAATAAAGAAAAAATTTTAATTACAAGTGGTATTGGAGCAAGAGAATATTATAGAAAATTTGGATATGAACAAATTGGACCATATATGGGAAAATACATAGAATAACTCTAAAATAATAGAATATAATAGAATATAATAAAATATAATAGTATATGATAGAATATAATAAAAATAAGATAATATAATAAATCATTATAACATATAATCTAATATAATCTAATATAATCTAATATAATCTAATATAATCTAATATAATCTAATATAAT
>JAISIT010000142.1 GCA_031261915.1 Candidatus Methanoflexus mossambicus | reverse complement strand
TTAAAATTCCAACAATATGTTCTCAAATTGGAGCATATTGTCATATTAGAGATAAATATGATGAAAACATTAATAATCACAAAAGTTTTCAATGTATAGATTTACTTGAACTTATTAAAAGAGAAAATTTACACATAAATAGTTTTTAAGCTATGATTGATGATAAATACTCATGTTTAATCTATTTAAAAATACAAAAGATAAATGTGATAATTTTTTGAATAAAAATTACATATATATTAAATAATTATAAAAACTATATTAAATATATAATATATTAACCATTATATGACATATATAACCATTAAATTATGATATTTAATTAATTTCAAAACATTATAGGTAATGTGTTCTATGACAAAAAACGATTTATTCAAATATGATACTAAATGTCCACAATGTGGTAATAAAATAATGGAAAAAAATATAGGAAAAGCTAAATTAACAATTTGTTCAAATTATATTGACTGTGATTATCTTTTAATTAATGAATTAAATTCAGTCGTTGAAAATCCTTCTCAAAATAGAATATCTAAAGAAAATGAATGGTATAAAGAACGATTTGAACAATTTCGTCAAAAAGAACTTCAAAGAATGAAAAATGAGTTTATTGCTCAAGAAATGGAAAAATTAAGAAAAAAAAGAGCTAATCATTAAATTAAATATTTAAAAATTATCATTAAAGTAATATAAGTTAATTAAAAATAATGAAAAAGAATTTAAACATATATAGTAATAAAAAAAGGAAATAAATTTAAAAAGAAAATTTAAAAAGAAAATTTAAAAAGAAATAAAACTAATTAAATTAATTAAAAATAATAAAAAAAGGATTAAAGAGCTAAATAGCTCCATGTCCTCTTTCGCCTGTTCTTATTCTGATAACTTCTTCAATATCTGAAACAAAGATTTTTCCGTCTCCGACTTCGTCTGTCCTTGCACTGGAAATTATTGTATCAATAACTTTTTCAACATCTTCTGCATCTACAACAAGTTCAATTTGGGTTTTTGGAATTAAATCAATACAGTAACTTGATCCTCTGTATGTTTCCTTTATTCCTAACTGATGACCTCTTCCTTTAACTTCATTAACAGTCATTCCTTTAAATCCTGCATCGGATAATGCACTGTTTACATCATTGTATTTTTCTGGTCTAAATATTGCCACTACTCGCTTCATATTATCACATTATCATTTTTAGTTTATTAAGATTTAATTTTTTATTGAATTATATTTATTTTCTTAGTTATATTTTTTTTAGTTATGATCTATAATTTATAATCTATAGTCTATAATCTGTAAAATTTATAATTTATAATTTATAATCTATAATCTATAACCTGCTTCCTCATGAATATTAGTATCTAATCCACCAATTTCCTCTTTATCGGTTACTCTAAGACCCATTAGTTTATCAATAACTTTTCCAATAATGAAAGTTACAACAAATGCATAAATAATTGTAGCTACAACAGCTATTACTTGAACTAATACTTGATTGGCATTTCCTTCGATTAATCCAGCTACTCCACCTATTGCAGTAACTGCAAATATTCCTGTAGCTATTGTTCCCCAAATACCACTTATTCCATGTAACCCAAATACATCCAAAGTATCATCGTATCCAAATTTAGGTTTTAGGTATGTGACAGCTAAGTATGAAAGTATTGAAGCAACGGCACCGATTACAATTCCTCCACGAATATCAACCCAACCTGCTGCAGGAGTAATTGCCACAAGCCCAGAAATAGCTCCAGATAAAGCACCTAAAACCGTTGGTTTTCCTTCTTGAATCATATCTATTATTACCCATGTAATTAAACCAACAGCAGCAGCTAAATTACTAATTAACAATGCTGAACCAGCTAAACCATCTGCCATTAATCCAGATCCTGCATTAAATCCCATCCATCCAAACCATAAGAATCCTGTTCCAATTACAGCATATCCAAGGTTATGTGGAAGAAGAGTTTGATCTTTTCTTTTTCCTACTAAAATAGCTATTGCAAGAGCAGATAATCCTGAACATGTTTCAACAACACATCCTCCTGCAAAATCAATAACTCCTAATTGGCTTAACCATCCACCACCCCATACCCAATGGGCTATAGGAATATAAACTAAAATCATCCAAACTGTGATGAAAGTAATCCATGCTTTGAATTTCATTCTTCCAACAATAGCTCCTGAAACAAGAGCGGCGGTAATTCCCATAAATGTTAGTTGGAATCCTATAAAAACGAATTCTGGAATTGATCCATGAAGTGTATTGATTGTTATTCCATTTAAAAATAAATGTTCTGGAAATCCAATAAGTCCACTAATTGTAGGTCCAAATGCCAATTGATAACCAAAAACTAACCATATTATACTAGCTATTGCAAAGGCAATAAATGTTAAAAACATAGTATTTAAAACATTTTTCTTCTTTTCTAAGCCCCCATAAAAGAGTGCTAACCCAGGAATACTCATCATAAGCACTAAAATCGTTGCTATAAGCACCCAAGAGGTATCTCCTGCACTAAATACATCTACCATTTTATCATCCATAGTTGATTTAAAATCTCTTTGATTTTAAAGTTTAAAATATTTTTAAATAGTTTTAATATTAAAAAGTTAATTATTTTATTAAATTCCAGTAATTGTTCACTTTAAGTAAATTATTTAATATTTGATAAGTTTATAATAACTTTTATAATAATTTTTATAATAACTTTTAGTGATTTATTAATTTTAAAAATTTAATATGATAATTAGATTTTTTATAGTTGATTTAAAATTTGAAGTCGGAATTTAACTTCCTATTACATACTTATTATTATAATAATATATAAAATTTTATATTTTATTTTGAATTTTTAATAGTTATATTAAAATTAAATATGTTTATATAATTAAAGAATTTTTTAAATTTTTATTTAAATAGAAATATTTATTAATAAGTCCAGATATAAATAGCGAATATATATTAATATAATTATAATAATATAGAATTATAATAGAATTATAAAAAATTTATAAAAAAATTATGTACTATAAAACTAAGATACAATAAAATATCAATAATTTTTCATTTAATTTTTTTAACATATATGGTGTTTATATTGGAATCTATCTATATTTATAGATTATATTTAATTTTTATGTTTATAGATGTTTATTTGAGGTGATATTATGGATATTACAAAACTTTTTAAAGATGCATTAAATTATCCTACTACAAATTGGAAAAGATTATTGATTTTAGGTGTTTTTTTAGTATTGGTTGGACTTAGTGAAATTGTAGATTCTTTAAATGGAACTATAAATTCATTTGGAGTTATAACAATTGGAGAATTCATATTTTTCATATTTATCATAGTTTTTGGATTAATCTCTATGGGATATTTGCTTAGTATAATCAAAGAAACTATTTCAAATCCTGAAAATCCTATGCCTAATTTTGATTTAATTGGAAATATGGTATCTGGAGTTAGTGTATTTATTGTAATTATAATTTATTTAATAATTCCTGCATTAATTACATTTGTATTGGCTTTAGTTACTAATTCATTTTCTGTGTTAAGTTCTTTATTTAATACTACTACTGGTTCATATATTGGAGATCCAGCTATTTCTGGAGCCAGTCTTAGTTTTGCAGTTGTTTTAATTATTGGATTGATGTTATTTATAATATCTTGTTTATTAATGTTTATAGCTATTTCAATATTAGCTGAAACTGGTAGTATTGCTAAAGCTATTAATTTTCCTCTGGTATTTAAAAAAATTGGAGAAATTGGTTGGGCAAATTATATTATATTTTTAATTATTTATTTAATATTATCAGGAGTAATAATTTTTATTTCACGACTGGTTATAGGAGTATTCATGACTATAGGTTTCTTTATGGGCTCATTTTCTTTATTTGTAACCACTATTGGAGTGATTATATCTACTTTGCTTATTGAATCATTTTTAAATATTTTTAATTCAAGAGCTGCTGGTTTAATATATAATGAATCTAAAAAAGAATAATTAATTAACAATATGTATTAATGACATATTGTTTAAATAATAATGTATTAATATTTTTATAAAATTATTTATTATTACCATTATTATTACTATTGTTATTAATATTATTACTATTGTTATTAATATTATTACAATTATAATTGTTATTATTCTATTATTGATATTATTATTTATGTGTTTTAGGTGAAATTATGAATATTACAGAACTTTTTAAAGATGCATTGACTTATCCTATTCAAGATTGGACTAAATTTTTTGTTTTAGGGGTTTTTTTTGTAGTAGTAAGTCTTAGCCAAATTTTAAGTCCTTTTAGGATTGTTAGTAATCCAATTGTTAATATAATTTGTTTTATATTATTTGTAGTAGTTGGATTAATACTTCTTGGATATTTGTTAAGTGTTATTAAAGAAACTATTTCCGATCCTTCAGCTATCATTCCTAATTTTGATTTTGTTAAAAATTTTATATCTGGTATTAAAGTAATAATTGTAGCTATAATTTACATGATAATTCCTGTACTGATCACAGTTATATTGGTAGCAATTACTGGTGTATTTGCTTTCTTAAGTCCTCTAATGGTTCTTTATACTCAAGATTCTCTTATGATGGCTCCAGCTCTTATTGGTGGTGCTGTAGTTAGTATTGCTATTGTCGCAATTATTGCATTGATTGTATTTGTAATCTTTGGATTATTAGGAATTATTGGTCTTGCAGTATTAGCTGAAACTGATAGTATTGGTAAAGCTGTTAATTTTGTTAAAGTATTTAAAAAGATTGGAGAAATTGGTTGGGCAAATTATATTTTATTTTTAATTGTTTTTGTAGTAATAGCTATTGTAATAAGTTTAATTTCATCAATGATTTTAAAAATATTTGGTATTATTTGTGGATTTGCTGGTCCATTCGCTTTTGTTGTGATATTTATTGGTATTTTTATTGTTACATTGATTTTTGATACCTTTTCAAATGTTTTCCATTCCAGAGCTATTGGTTTAATATACAATGAATCTAAAAATAACTAATTAATTTAAATAAACTATTTTTTTCTTTTTTGGATTTAGTTGTTTAGTTATTTAGTTATTTAATTGTTTAGTTATTTAATTGTTTAGTTATTTGTTTTTTTCTTTTTCTTTTTTTTTTCACAATTAATAATCAAAATTTGTATAATATTGCTTTTAAATTGAACATAATATTAAAATGCTTAATGAGATTATTAAAATTAATTTTTAAATATTAAATATATATAAATTTTATTTCTAAAAATAAATTTATTAAAAATATATTTAATAATG
>JAISIT010000077.1 GCA_031261915.1 Candidatus Methanoflexus mossambicus | reverse complement strand
TTTATTGTGAGTTTTTTTCTTCATATCGTGTCTTTATATACTTCCTCCTTACATTTTAACTTGATAATAAAGAGTTATCCTTTATTAAGCTTACATTAAATAAGCTTTTTACAAAATATAAGAATAGAATAAAGGGTTTTAAATGATTTTTTATATAGAAAAATATTTAGATTTTTGCAAATCAAATAAAAAATTAAGTGATAAAACCATTAAAGCATATACAATTGATTTAAATCAATTTACAGAGTTTTTTCAAACTTTAAACGAAATAGATAAAAATAATATCTATATTTTTATTGCACAATTACACGAAAAATACAAGCCTAAAACAGTAAAAAGAAAATTGGCTTGTATAAAATCTTTTTTTAGATATTTAGAATATACAGAAGCAATAGATGTAAATATATTCAATAAAATTCAAACAAAATTCAAAGAACCTGTTATTTTGCCAAGGATTATACCTGTTAATATTTTAACCTTGATTTTAAACGAAGCATATAACGAATCAAAAAAATCCAATATGAGTTTATATGAAAAAGGTGTTGCAGTTAGGAATATTGCGGTTCTTGAAACGCTTTTTGCTACCGGTGTAAGGGTTTCCGAATTATGTATGCTTAAACAGGAAAATGTTGATTTTGAAAACAAAATTATCCGAATTATGGGCAAAGGTTCTCGTGAAAGAATTATTCAAATAACAAACGAAGATGTAATAGAAGCCTTAGCAAATTACAGAAGAGAATTTTCTGATAAGATAAATAGCTACTTCTTCATAAATAAACGAGGGAAACGCTTATCAGAACAATCTGTACGCTTTATGATTAAAAATTTTGAAAAAAAGTTGAATCTCACAAATCATATAACGCCACATATGTTCAGACACAGTTTTGCTACTTTTTTACTTGAAGAAGAAGTTGATATTCGATATATTCAGAGACTACTCGGTCATAGTTCAATCACAACCACACAAATATACACACACGTTTCGACGGACAAGCAGAAAAGCTTACTTGAACAGAAGCACCCACGCAACAAATTAATCATTAATAAAGGATAACTATAAATTATCATACCTTGTAAGGAAGGTCAGGAAAATGAGAGTTGCACCAAACGTCATTGAATATTGTATCCATATATCTTTCTCCGCAATCTGGAAATATTCCTATAATATTTTTATTAACTAACTCCTTTTTTTTTAGCTTGATTGCAGCAGAAACAGCACCGCTTGAGGTTCCGACTAAAATACTTTGAGATAGTAATTTTCGACATTCTGTAATGCAATTAAATTCACTAACTATTATGAAATCATCTATTAATGCTTTACTTAAATTCCCTGGTTTGTACGGAAGACCAATTCCTGGAATGTGTTGCTTTGTATTTGTCTTACCAAAAATTTGCGAACCTTCCAAATCAACAGCAATTATTTTTGTTTTAGGGCTTAATTCTTTAAGTTTATTAGAAATTCCTGCTATTGTTCCGCAAGTACTCACTGGAACAAAAACAAAATCAATATTATCTATTTCAGAAAACAACTCTTCGCCAATAGAATAATAGGCTCTTCGAATAATTGAATTATCATATTGATTTACCCATATTATTTTAGAATTTTCTTCTATTTTTTCTTTTACTATGCGAATACGTTCCGGAACAAAGCTGCCACTGTTATCAGTAACATTTGTTTCAATAATATTTGCACCATAACTCTTAACGATGAATTTATTTATTGGAGAAATTAAAGGGTCAATAACACAAGTAAATTTTATCCCTTTAAGTCTACAAACACCGGCAAGAGCAACTGCAAAATTACCGGATGATGATTCAATAATTTCGCTGTCTTCTTGAATAGTACCATTAGCAATAGCTTCATTTATATAATATAAAGCAGCTCGGTCTTTCATACTTCCAAAAGGATTTTTTCCTTCAAGTTTTGCCCAAAAATTGATTTCATCATAAATTTTTACAATTGGTGTGTTGCCAACTATAGTTAATAGATTACTTTTTTGTTCCATTGTACTACTCCTTAAAAAGCGAGGTATTTTTTTGAAAATTGTTAAACATATAAATGCTGATAATTTTGTTGACCGGGATATTGAAAAAGATGAAATTATAAAAGAAATATACGATGATAATTCATCTAAAATTCATATAATATATTCTAAAACTGCAATTGGTAAAAGTGCACTAACAACTAAAATTTTAAATAACATCCAAAAATTCAGTTGCATTAGAGTTTCTACGTCACCTGAAAACAATAGTTCAAATTCAACCGAATGGCTTTATATTGATTTAATATTCAAAAAAATATATGAATATTTTAAAAAGTCTGATGATTTAAATTTTGAAACTTATTGTAGAAAAGATGAATTAATAAATAAACAAATAAATGAAATACTATTAAATAAATTTTTAGAAAGAGAAGGTAAATCACGTTTTTTATCACCTCTTATTTATTATATTATCAGTCGTTGCCTTAAAATAAATGAATTTAATATTGATAATATACTATCAGAAAATACAGAAATATCACGAAGAATAAAAATAAAATATATACAATACATCTTATCAAATCAGAAAATTGTTCTGTGCATAGATAATATACAAAATATTGATAAATCATCATTAAAATATCTCATTGATTGGGTTAATGAAACAAAGAAAATGTGTCATTATTTTTTATTTGAATATACTATATCGGATAATCATAAAACTAAAAATATATTATTATTAGCAGAACAATTTAGCAATACGGGTGTGTTGGTAAAATATTCTGAATTGAACAGATTACCTAGCGAATATGCTGTTGACGTTGTTAATCAACATTTTGAAAACAAACCCGATGATTTTGATTTTAATATAAAAGTCTTAAATTATTTTAGAAATTCTGACGGAAACATAAGAGAATTGTTGGATTTTACAATTTGTTTTAATAATTTGCCCAAGGGAGAACCTAACCCGGATATGACTGACCCTACTTTTATACATTTAAATGAATTAAATGAAAAATCTCAATATATACTTGCAACTATTATCTATAATAATGGAATAATTGATGAAAGAATTTTATGCGAAATATTAAAAATTGGTATAAAAGAATTGCAAAACAATTTAAGTGAACTCAAGCAAAACTTCTTTGTAAAATACGACAACGGATATATATATATAAGTCATGCAAGTATAGTTGATAATTGGCAAAAAAATATAATTCATTTCAAAGCAACTGATGATTATGTTTGTCATATAGTAGAAAAGTTTTATCTAACTCAATTATATAAAAATCATTTGGATTTTGTTCCCACCGATATGCCTTGGCAAATTCTTTTGCAGATATATGCTAAACACAACCCCAAAGAAATTGAAAAATTATTAAATCAGCTTTATATGGGTGCTGTAAACAATATTTCTCAGGTGCAAATCTGGAAATATTTGAAAATACTAATTGATTGTACCCAAAATAGGATAAATGATTTGCAAAATTTGTATTTTCGTATTTTATCTATGTGTTTTGACCTTGAATTATATGAAGAGGGATTCAACTGTTTAGTACTTATGGAAAAAAAAATTTCGAATTTAGAAAATGAAAAGTTGCTTTTACACAAATCTATGTATTATGCGGCTTTAGACAAACACAATGAAAATATCAGTTTATATGAAACTAGTATCAAAAAATTAGCACCTTATGAAAAAGCTTATATAAATTTGAGCTTGATTGTATTATGTAGCTACAGATCTTTAAATAAGAATGATGAATGTTTAAAAATACACCACGATTTATTAAATAACAAAAATATAAAAAGTAAAAAGGAATATGCTTTTTTTCTAAGGCTTACTAACATATATCTTTCAGATAATGTTGCATTAAAATATGCCAAAAAGAGTATAGAGATTTTTAGAGAAATTGGAGATTTAACCCAGTCAGGCAAATCAATGATTACCTATGCAAAATTGTTATCCGGTTTAGGAAAAAATAATCAAGCTATAAACGTAATATTAAAAGCGGAAAAATTATTACAAAATACATGTATTGGTCAACATATGATTTTTACGAATTATGCAGCATTTTTGTTAATGAAAGGAATTTATGATGATAATGTTTGGGATTTACTTAATAAAGCCGAATGTTCTGCAAAAGTTCCATACGACAAATTAGCAATAATTGTAAACAAATTGGTTTGGTGCTTCGAAAACAAAAAATATGACCGCATTGATTTATTGATTAGTAATGCAAAAAATATAATTCCAAATGAGCCTGATAAACACGTACACATCCTTATATATTATAATCTTTATCTTATTTTTTCTGATATGAAAAATAAAAAAAAAGCGGCATACTATTATGATTTAGCTTATGAGGATCGTAATAAGTGTGATTTTGTAAAAGCTCGAATTGATGGTTATATAAATAAAGATATGAAATACAGAATAAAACATCCTTGGCATATTTGTTATTTATCTTTTTGGACTTATAATGTATCTGATTGTTTTTAGGATTTATATATTACTTCAGTATAATATCGAGTTATTATTGAATTCCAAGCAACTAAATTCATATAATAATCTAAAGTTTTCAACGAAATATTATTAACATAATGATTAAGATACTCTTCAAGATAATTAAATGAACCAAGAATACTTGATATACCCGAACCTGCAAATCTCAAATTTATTTCTATAAAGTAAATATTTTCACCATCATCTATAAATTGCACATTACTAAGTCCCGGTATATAATATTTCGAATATATCATTTTGCAAGCATTAATAATGGACTGATGTTTTATAAGTTGTGAACATATTGACATTCCTGCTTTTACTTCCAATCTTTTCCTTGGTATAATTAATTTCGGATTTCCGTTTTTATCGGCAAACACATCTACAGTATACTCATCACCCTTCACTAAACGTTGTATAAAATAATCCGAGTTAAAATAATTTTTTATATATGATTCTGATGTCAAGTCAACAACATATATTCCAGTACTTGAACTTGATATACGTTTTCTAAAAATAATCTTTTTTTCACCAACCAAATTATTAAGTATTTTTGGTGTTTTTACACCTAATTCCGACATCTCAAGACTGGCATTTAATTTATCATTAAGTTTCTCTATTATATTTATTTCGGGAGTAATAATAATTGATGGGATTTTATCTTTATATTTCCCCAAAAAATATACATCAGAATCTGACCCGGGTATTAATATATCAATAGACTTTTCAACGCATAAATGAGTTAAAAAATTAAAATATTCTTGTTCCTCTGTTAGAGAAGGAGCTTGAAAATAAGAAGTAGAAAGCAAGCTTGCCGCACTATAACCTAATTCCTGAACATCCGTACCTATAATCTCTACATTAAAATTTTTAATCTTTTTTAAAACTTTAATAAGTGCCGTAGGATTATTAAAACGTATACTATTTATACCAACTCTCATTTTCCTGACCTTCCTTACAAGGTATGATAATTTATAGTTATCCTTTATTAATGATTAATTTGTTGCGTGGGTGTTTCTGTTCAAGTAAGCTTTTCTGCTTGTCCGTCGAAACGTGGGTGTATATAAATTTTAAATCCCCACACCCGCCATTAAATCGGATATGGGGATTGTTTTTATCTGAAATTTTTGTTTTTTCGGGTAGACTTTATACCCGTTTTGGATTTTGACAAAGAAGAAACACCGCCATTTAACGGTGTTTTTTGAGATTTTTCATTTTCTAATTCAGCGGTATCAGCACCCGCTCCCTCATTATTTTGCTGTCGATTTCGAAGGATTTTTGCTCCTCCCATTTCAGAATTTTCTCGAATTTCAGCGGTCGTGGGTTGTGAATTAGGTACTCTTTCTCCAAAACTTCCTTGTAACTCTGTGCCGATTTCTCCACTTCTCTGGCTGTTGTCAGCGGTTTTCTGCTCTGTCGAAGTCGTGCCGTCACCTACGGATAATTTTTTTCTGCCCAAGTCAGCCACCTCTGTGCGTAAATTCCCAAGGGTTCCTCTGTTGGCAAAATTGTAATAATTTGTGAATTAGAGATTAGTGCCAGTTCCTCTGTCGTCAGCGATATAAATTTTTCGTAAGTCATTTTGTTTTTCCTCCGTTTTTTTAACTTTTATTTGACTTTGCCCGATTATTATGGTATACTATTTAAATACTGTTTTTATATTACACGGTAGAAAGTTGCGATTTTTGCCAGTTTTTAAGCAGTTTTACAATCACGTTGTCAATCTGTTTCGGAGTATATTCTGACGGAAAAAACTTTCGATATTTTTCTATTTTCGGGGTTTCGTTGATACTTTCTGAAAGAATTCTTTCAACCGTTTCAGCGTTTAATTTTTGCTCCTGCGACAATTTTCTGATTTTAATTGCCTGCGATAAAGTGGGTTTTATGTCGTATTTTTCGATTGCAGTATTAACGATATTTTGCTCCGAGCGAGATAAATATGACAGTTCCACCGCCGGATTAAACGCAATTTTTCGCTCGTCAACCTTGTCCATCAAGTCGGGAACGAGTTCCGTCAACCGAATGTATCTGAAAATCTGATTTTTACTTTCACCTGTTTGCTCCGTCAAAATTTCGTGTGAGTGTTTTGTTGATTTTTTGCCGTTGTGGTTGAGAGTTTCCATTTTCAGCCGATACGCCCAAGCCTTTTCCGAGGGCAAAATTCGCTCACGATGTAGCAAATTGCTGTCAACTTGCACATCAACCGCTTGCTTATCATCAAGTTCTCGAACAATTACAGGCAATGTTTCAATCTCCAACATCTCACAAGCCA
>JAISIT010000011.1 GCA_031261915.1 Candidatus Methanoflexus mossambicus | reverse complement strand
GAGCGCACGGCTCATAGGGTTTTAAGCAGTGCTCTGACTAATTCCTGGGATACCGTGAGGCCGCGGGTTCGAATCCCGCTCCCGGCATAGCTATTTATCCCAGGAATCTTATTTTTTATATATTTTAAATTTCAGAACTTAACTTATCCCTAATTTTGTTTTAAAAGGTAATGAATAATTTTATATTATTGTAAAGTAATTATTACATCATAATTAGCATAAAATTATTGTAAAAATTACAAAAAATTCAAAAATCCCACTAAACAATATATTAGACTATATAAACAATATAAAATTTACTAAATAACAAAAAATAGGATGGGGATTTTTTTAAAAAAGTAACAAAAATACCACATTTTTTCTGTGATAGCTTACTAATCACAACTTTTTATAACAATTTTCAGCTCTTTATATACTATGCGACTATTTCGTCTATGAAATCAGTAGCATTTATATAAAATAATAAAAAATCGATGCTATCTTATAGAATCATACTCCTTAAACTATAAAAAAAGAAGCTTTTATTTTTCAGTATGCTTTCAAAAAAAATTCAATAAATATAATTAGAACAATTTGTTAGGTTTGTTTAAATCAATCCAGAGGTAAAAAAAATATCAGACCAATACAAAAACTTAAAATATATTTAATGAATGAACTTTTTCTAACATTCAATATATATTATATCATAATAGAATTAATTTTCGAAAAATCAGTGCAATAAGTAAATATTATAAAGGTTTAGGCATATAAAATATAATTAAACAATGATAAATTTATTAGGTGTTTTCGTGACTAAAAAATCTAAATTCAACAAGTTTCATTTGGCAGCTAATTTCGATAAATCTTTTTTAGGATCTCAACTAAAAAATCCTGAAAATGCGATAATGGAATTAGTAGCTAATTCATATGATGCAAAAGCAACTGAAGTTAAAATTGATTGGCCTGAAATTGAAGGCCTCTGTGAGGGGGAAATATTCACCGTAAGTGATAATGGAGAAGGAATTGATCCGGAAGAATTTGAAGAAATTTGGGGGTCAGTTGGATTTGATAAGAGAGTTAATGGAAATAAGGTTTTAATTAATGAATCTATAGATAGGTCAATTATAGGAAAAAATGGTAGAGGTCGATTAGGACTTTTTGGATTTTCGGATCATTATGAAGTTATTTCATACAAAAATGAGAATAAATCTAAATTTAAAATAAAAAAATGTGAAGGAAGAGATGTGTTTGCTGCGACTAAAGTTATTTCTTCTGTAAAAAATGACAGTGCAAAAGAAACAGGGTTAGTTATTAAATGTCCAATATATCGTAATTATGTTTCTGTAGAATCCATAAAGAATAATCTGAGCATACGTTTTGGTGCAGATCCTCATTTTAAGATATATATAAACAATAATGAGTTGAAACTACTGGATTTAGAAGAATTTGATAAAAAATCTTTCGAATTTGAAGGAGAAACATTATATATATCCCAAATCCCTAGAGAAAAATATAATAAAAAAATGTCCCAATATCAAATTGTGTGGTGGGTGAATAAAAGAGCTGCTGAAGTTAATAAATGGAAAGATTTAGAAATACCTATTGATGGGAAAAATAATATAGAAAATAAATTTATATTTTCAATTATTACTGATTTTTTAGAAGATGATGTTACAGCTGATTGGAATGGTTTTGAAAATAATGATAAAATTAAAAGAGTTAAAGAATTTGTTAAAGATAAAATAATGATAATGTCTAAAGAATATTTAACTGAATCTCAACATGCAAAGAAGATAAAAGCTATTAAACGTAATGAAGAAACACTTAAAAAGTTAAATCCAATTTCTCAACAAGAAGTGGGTAAAGCTATTGATACCTTATTAAATGAATGTTCTTTAAATAATACACAATTAGAGAAAGTTGTTTCTATAGTAGCAAGTATGGGAAATTCTAATAAAAAAAATCTTATATTGACGAAACTTTCTGAAATGAATACAAATGATTGGGATAAGCTTGGAGAAATCTTGGAAAAATGGACTATTGAAGATGCTTATACTGTTTTAGATGAACTTTATTGGCGCTTAGCATTGATACAAACACTTGAAGATTTATCGGATAGCCCTACAACCGATGAATTACACCAACTTCAACCCATATTTGAAAATGGTTTATGGATATTCGGTGCTGAATATGAAGGTCCAGGAATATTCACCTCAAATAAATCTTTAAAAAATGTCTTAAAAGAAATATTAAAGATTGAAACTTCATTTGAAGGAGATAAAAAAAGGCCTGATTTAGTAACTACTTCGAATGGAGATATATTTAGCATAACTGGAAGTGATAAAACTGTAAAAGGAAAAGTTGTAGGATATGAAACAATTTTAGTCATTGAACTTAAAAGAGGAGATTCAACAATAGGTGATAACGAGATAAATCAAGCCAAATCTTATGCCAAAAAAATAAGAGCTCATGGAAAAATACTAAATGGTACAAACATTGATTGTTATGTATTAGGATCTAAACTAGATAGTGAAAATGAAGAAGAAGAAACTGTTGGAAACACAATAACTTTATACCCTCGAACTTATGATACTATTATCAGAGAAGCTAAAAATCGTACTCATAGATTGATGGATAAAATTAAAGAAATTAAAGGAATTAATAATATAGGCGATCCTGAAATAGATGAAGTTATGAAACAAAAGAAAAACCTATATAATTTTTAAAAGTTTATATATTTTTTAATATTATATAATCATTTGAGACATCATAAAAACATTATGATAAATTTAATTTTCAAAACCATTCAATTATACGGAAAAAGTATATAATATATTATTAAATATTACTATATGGATAGATTTGATGATGTTGCTGAAACAGTGACAAGAATTTTATATGTTTTTATACCCTTAATGTTTATATCATTTGTAGTTGTATGGGATAGTGATTTGTTTAGCTTTTTATCAAATTATTATTTTGACATAATAATAGCTATACTAACAGCTACAATTACTATTTTCACTCTCGTTTTCACTTTATCTCAATTTATACTTCAATCCATATCTTCCAATATTAACTTAAAAGTGTTGAGCGAATTTGAAAAAAGTAACGAGTTAGTTGGGTTTTATCTCATAAATATTACTTTAATCATAGCCTGCTTGATTTCTCTTTTTCTCCCACCACAACTCCATAAATTAGTTGTTATTATCATTTTATTATTTATATTCTCACTTATTCTTTTAACTAGCCTAACTAGACTTATGTTTAATTATTCCAATCCAATAAGCTATTCTAACATTATAATGAAAAAAATCGATGCGAATGTGATTAATGAAATATCTCGGAAACCCTCCCAAAAATATTATTTTCCTAGAAAAAACCTTATTTTACTTTTTTCATACATTACAGATATTATTATTAAATTGACACTTAAGTATGAAATATCTGCAGCAATTGAAATCTTAAATAAATTTTATAAGTTAATTAAATCTCCTAAATATAATCCAGAAATGAAAAACTTATTATTTAGAACTATAATGGGAGAATATTTAAGAATAATTAAAAGTAGTATAAAATCTGAAGACACATATAGAATAAATGAAGAGATAATTATACGTACAAGGAATCTTATTGAATACAGTCAAAGTGATTTTGAGGCTATTGAAAATTTTTTTGGGTTAGAAGTTTATTCAAGTTATTATTATAAATTTATGGAAGTATTACTTGAAAAAAACCAAGTTGAACTTTTTAAAGAAATTAATCGGGTATTTCCAAACTTAGATTATATTAATATATTTAATACAAAGAAATTAGATTTGTTTTTTATAAGAAATATGCTGGAAGTCTCTGAAGATATAATGTCTCATGAAAATATAAATTTTTTTAAAG
>JAISIT010000008.1 GCA_031261915.1 Candidatus Methanoflexus mossambicus | reverse complement strand
GCATCAGGAAGAGTTAAAGATGATGTTAAAATAGCTGCTAAAGGTGGAGCAGATATTATAGTAGTTGATGGTATGCAAGGAGGAACAGGAGCAGGTCCTGCAACAGTCACAGAAAACTCAGGTATTCCAACAATAGCTTCAATTGTTCAAGCTGATGAGGCATTAAAAGAAGTTAATTTAAGAGAAGAGGTAAGTTTAGTTGCTGCTGGAGCTATTACAAGTGGAGCAGACCTTGCTAAAGCTATTGCTTTAGGTGCTGATGCAGTATACATTGGAACAGCCGCCCTTGTTTCATTAGGTTGCAGAGTTTGTCAAACATGCTACAATGGAACCTGCAGAAAAGGAATAGCTACTCAAAATCCAGCTTTAAGAAACAGATTAAACTATGTTGAAGCAGGTCATAATCTTGCTAATTACATTAAAGCAATGACTGAAGAAGCATGTATGCTAGTTCAACAAGCAGGAAATACAAGTTTAAGTAAAATAGAAAAAGACGATTTAAGATCTTTATCTTTAGAAGCTGCTAAATTAACTGGAGTTAAAATGGCTGGAGAATAAGATTTATTATTTTTTTTATTTTATTTTATTTATTTTTTTATTTATTTTTTATTTTTTTTATTTTATTTTATTTATTTTTTATTTTTCATTTATTCATTTATATTTTATTTTAATTTGTGGAATATTCTTTTTTTTAATTTAACTACTTTAAGTTTTGATTTTTTTATTTATTTTCTTTTTTTATTACTTTTTTAGGTAAATACAGACAAAAAAAATATTACAATATTGATATTCTAATTTAAATAGTATTTTAAATAGTATTTAGATAATTTCTATTGAATATTTTAAGTGTATGGGTCTTGTTTTATTAATAATTTTTCTTAAAAACTTATTTATATAATCAAATATAGATATTAATATCATATATTTTCATATATTAACATTGATTTTTTATTAAATAAAGTGTGAATATTTTGAAACAATTCATTTTTATGGATTTTTTTTAAAGAAAAATTAAATTGAATATTTAATATATTTACTGATTATTTATTTAAAAATATACTAAGATGATTTTCATGATAACTAAAATTAAAGTTTCAAATTTTAAGAGTTTTAAAGATTTTAAAACCGATTTAAGCAATTTAAATGTTATTGTTGGTGCTAATGGTTCTGGAAAATCTAATTTTATTAATATTTTTAAATTTTTAAGGGATATTGTAGATAGTGGTTTGGATGAAGCTATTAATAATCAAGGTGGTTTAAAATATTTTAGAAATCTTAGTATTATGGATAAAACACCTACTAAATTTTATTTTAATTTTGAAGTTGACTTTAATTTTTCAACTGTAGCATATTCACTTAATATTTCAAATATTGAATATGATTTAAATATAAAATATTCAGATGATTTAGATTATGATATTGAATATGAAAAAATTCGTTTTAAATCTAATATTAATAATGAAACTATATTTTTTGAACTTAATAATTTAAATAGGCAACTTAATGCTTTTTCAGATTCTAAAGAAAATATTTTTAATATTGAAGAAATATTTCCAAGTCCTATATTGGATGTTTTTCAACGGAGAATTGATTCTGGAGAAGTTTTTTCTTTATTGGAAACTCCTTTAATTGAATTGCCTTTTAATTGGGGAGTTATTTTTAAAAATATTGGTTTTTATGATATTGAACCAAAAAAAGCTAAAGAAATTGCAAGTATTAATGGTAAAAACTTTTTAAAAGAAAGTGGTGAAAATTTAGCTGTTATAGTTGATGAAATTGTTAAAGATAATGATAAGAAAAGGAAATTTTTAAATTTAATTAAATTTTTTATTCCCGCTATTGAAAATATAGATTCATTTCAATATTGCGATAGTAATTCTATTTATTTTAAGATTAAAGAAAGATTTTTTGATCCTGATTTACCTTCACAGTATATTTCTGATGGGACTAATTACATAATAGCTATTATTGTTGCATTATGTTTTAGTTTAAATAATCCTGTTTTTATTGAAGAGATTGATAAAAATATCCATCCTAAACTTATTTCAACATTAATTTTATTAATTAATGAAGTTTTAGATTCTAAACAGGTTTTCATAACTACACATAACAGTGAAATTTTAAAATATATTGATATTAATGTTTTATATTTGATAAAAAGAGATTTCAATGGTTTTTCTACTATCACTAAACCTGCACATAGCAAAGAAGTTAAATCTTTTTTAGATGAAGAGATTGGAATTGAAGAATTATTTAGTGAAGATTTATTGATGTGATTATGGGTGATGAAATGGATTTTTTATATTTATTAGTTGAAGGAGAATATGATTTAAAATTTTTCAATTCCATTTACTCTGATTTAGTTAATTTAACTGGAATATATAATATTCACATCATTAGATATCAATCAAAATTAAAAAAGAAAAAATTAGTTAATGGGATAATAAATTCATCAAAAAGAAATAATAGCCATTATTTTTTAATTGGTGATTTGGATAGTCATAGTTTTCCTTGTATTACTCATAGAAAAGAAGATTTAAAGAACTATTATGTTGATGCAGATTTAAATAAAATAATAATTGTTAAAGAAGAAATTGAAAGCTGGTATTTTTCAGGATTAACTACTAAATTATCTTTTTTTAATAGTGAAAATTTATCTTATGACTGTTCTAAAGAAGAATTTGAAAGTTCAATTGTTGATAATAACTCTAAAATGGATTGTATTACAGAAATAATGGAAAATTTTGATATAAATTTAGCTATTAAAAATAATGAATCATTTAAATATTTTATTAATAAATTAAAATCTTTAAAAACTAACTAAAGGATAAACAGAAACATTAAACATCTAATAAATGAGTTGAATAGCTATGATGATTACTTTAGTTAAAAAACAAACAGGTAGGGAATTCATTAATGAAATGGAAAAACAATACAAATCTATTGATGAAGCTGAAAAAATACTTAAAGGAAATCCTACTAATATGATTTTATATGTTGATTTAGAGAATTGGAAACATTATCTAAAAAATCCTGATGAAAAAATTAAAAGAACTACAAGTTTAGTTACAGATGAGTTAATTTTAGGCGAAATTGAACTACAATTATTAAATACAATTAAAAGAGAACGTCCTAGATCTATTAGGGAATTAGCAAGAATGACGGGTAAAGATGTTAGTGTTGTTCAACCAAAAATTAAAAATTTAGTTAATAATGGTTTAATTCAACTTAAAAAACAATATAAAAATAGTAAAACTCCTTATTTAAATTATGATCAAATTAATATTGCAGTTTAATTTAAAATACAAACTTTTTTAGAAAAAAAGTTTGATCAAAAAAATTATCTAAAATATTTAACAGTTTAATTTTAAATACAAACTTTTTTAGAAAAAAAGTTTGATCAAAAAACTATCTAAAATACTTAACAGTTTAATTTAATATATTTGGAAATTAATGTTGAAATTAATAATTTAAACGAAAAGATTAATTCTTTAAAAGCCGAATTATATGAATAAATTTTTTTAATTAACTAAATAAATTTAAATAATTTGAATAATAAATTTAAATAATTTGAATAATAAATTTAAATATTTTGAATAATAAATTATTATAATTATGAAATTATTTTTCACTCATAATATAAAATATCAAATATAATCATTTAATATTTTAATATTATCATTATCAATTAGGAACTATCTTAGGTTATAAAATGTATAAACAACTTAATTCTTTAGAAAATCAAGAAAATATTTCTAAAAATGATTTGTTTTCTATTTTAAAAGAAAATGCAAAAGCTATTTCAATTAATGATTTAATGTTAGCTACAGCTCAATTACATGCTGATGGAGAATTTGTTCCAGAATCCTATAGAGTGGGATATGAAGAGATTTATATTAAATTTTTTATTATGAGAATTAAAGATATTAAAGAAGATAAAAATAATTATGATGGAAATTTAGATAAAGAAGAGCTATTAGATTCAATTAATCTACTTAAATATCAATTAAATGAATTTTTTAAAGAAAATAATATTGATTTAAACGATATTAAAGATATTAGTGATAGCAATATTATTGACATTGTTAGTAATATCAATAATGTTGGAGATTATAAATTTCTTAAGATTTATGCTATAATTAGTTTATACACTACATATATTTTAAATGAACCTATTCATCCTGTTGGAACACCTTTTCCAGGTAGTTTAAAAGTCACTGAAGAGAATGGAGTTTTTTATTGTCCTGTTAAAGAAAATAATATTGATAATCCAAAAGCAGTATGTAAATTTTGTATTGCAGAGCAATCAGAATTTTAAACACATTAAAAATAAATGATTTAATGATTTTATTAAATAATAAATAATTTTATATATCTTAAAAATTAATAATAATATAATAAAAAGTTATTGGGGTTATTATATGAATCACATATCACTTAATTCAAATAGAGATAATGGAAAATATGCTCTTGAATATGATTTAAAAAATACTATGGAATCTATTAAAGAAATTCCTATCAAACTAAATGAATATTTACATAGAATTAAAGAAAAATCACAATATTTAGTAAATGAAATGTTTCATCACTCAATGATTGAATTTATGTATCAATATATAGTTGATGATATGTTTATCAAAGTAAACAACATTCTTTCTTTTTTAAGAAAATACAATTTAATTAATGAATATCATAATTTTTTAGAAATTCAGAGAATGATGAAAGTAATTATTAAAGATGATCTCTATGAAAATAATGAAGATGAACTTAAATTTTTAAATAATGTTTTAAATAATTTCATGACTTTAATTGATTTTATATTTAAAAATTATGATTTAGAAAATTTTGATAATGAAAACAGCTTATATCTTAAAGAATATGAAAAATTTGAAGAAGAATTCATGAATAATCAATATTTTTTCTATACAAAAATAGCAAAGTTCAATGATGAATATAAAGATGTAATTGGAGATTTATACCAACTAATGAACTAATGAGGAGTAATTATGTCTTTATTTTTTGATACTAATGTATGTATTGGATACATATTTAAATGGGATCCATGGCATGAAAAAGCTGTTGGATTGTTTAATGAAGATATTGGCTCTTATTTCTCACAATCCGTTTTAGAAGAAATATTTAAAGTATTTAATACTTTGGTAAATGGATACATTAGATTTTTAGAGAAATTAAATTATGAGATTTTTAATAGTGAAAAAAAAACTATTTTATGAAAATGATTTAATACAGTTATCTAATAAAATACAAAACAATATAAAAAATACTAAAAATAAACCAATTGATAATAAACGGATTGTAATGTCTTTTTGGAAAGATTGTGGTTGGTATGATATTTCTAAAATTCAATTAGTAAATTATATTGAAGATTTAATATTTAATTTTAAACAATTTTCTTTTACACGGCTTGAAAAATGTAATAATCAACTGATTTTACATCCGAAAACTGATAATTATAATGATTTGAAACAAATTTTTATTAAAAACTTTCCCAAGTAATCTAAAAGTAACACAAGAAAATGGAATTTTTTATTGTCCAGTTAAAGAAAATAACATTGATAATCCTAAGCCAGTTTGTAAATTCTGTATTGCTGAACAAAGTGAGTTTTAAAATTGTTAATAATGCTTAATTTTAATCTTTTTTTAATCACCACTACTTTTTTTATTATAAAATTCATCTTTTAATTTATAAATCTAATATTAAATAATTAAATAAAATTAAAATATAAAAATTTAAGTAAATTAACATAGTTATAATTCAAAATAATAATAAAATTTACAAAAATTTAATTTGATTTTAATTCATCCCAGAAATTAATATTAAGTTAACCAGTTGATTTTGACAGTCCCTAAAATACTTACTTTTAACTTTAAAGAATTAATTATATTTAAATAAAATAATAACAATTATTTAATAATTGCCAATATCAGAAATCCCTTTAAATTTAAATTTATATAAATTAAACAAATTTTAAATTTAAATTTTGAATACATTTACACATTCGCATATAAAGTTTTATATATGATAAGTTATAGATATATTATTTATTAATATAGGTACTTATAGTTAATATATTATTTTACGATAATGATTATTATAAATTTTACATAACTAATGGACAGAAGCTATTTATAATCATATATCTTATTTAATATGGAGTATATGAATTATAAATAGCTTAATTCTAGAGATAATATTAAATTTTAGATAAAATTATCTTAATTTCAGCATATACTTAAATATTATCCTCTCTATTGGATTTTTAATTCTTAGACATTTATTTTATTTCATTTATTATTCTATTATAATTTAAATTAATCTTTAAACTTCAAATAATTAAGATATTTTCAATTAACAAAAATATAAATACAAAAAGAGACTTTAACCATGACTATAACTTCAAATAAACTTTTAAATACATTAACTATACTTTTTACAATAGCTATTACAACTTTAATACTATCAGCACTGATGGGGGGAGTAGTTAGTGCAGCAGATATTACTATTAACAACTCTAATAGCACAATCCAAGAAGCAGTAAACATTATTTCCGATGGTAACGATAATATTAACACTATAACTTTAAATAACGGAACATATTCAGGTAATGGTAATTATAATATCAATATTACTTCTAACACATTCAATGGAAGAAGTTTAACAATACAAGGAGAATCAAAAGACGGAGTAATTATAGATGCTCAAGGTTCAGGTTCTATATTTATTATTGGAGCAAATAATATTACATTATCTAATATAACATTCATCAATGGTAAAACTACTGATAGTGGTGGAGCTATTTATAATACTGGTAATAATACTAAAATTATAAATTCAAATTTTAATAATAACTCTGCAAATGAGGGTGGAGCTATTTATAATCTTAATGGTGATAATCTTAGTATTAATGGTTCTAATTTTAATAATAACTTTGCATTTTATGGTGGAGCTATTCATAATACTACTACTAATACTAATAGTAATAGTGGTAGTGGTTTTATTATTAGTGGTTCTAATTTTAATAATAACTCTGCAGAAATTGATGGTGGAGCTATTCATATCAAAAATATTGATAATGTTGCTATAAATTATAATCGCTTTGTTAATAATATGGCTCCTAGTGGCAAAGCTATTTATAATGCTGGTTTTGATAATATCAATTTTAGTAGTAATTGGTTTGGTTCTAATAATATTGCTGGAATGATTGATGGTGGTGATTATATTTTAGAGGATTATTTTGTTGTTTTTCTTAAATATTTACCTTCTAATAACTATTTAACATCATCTAATGATACTCTTAATGTTGCTGCTGGTTCCTATAAGTTTGTTTATTTATTTGCTTTAAATACCAGTAGTGGTGATACTATATTGAATTCTACTGTTTCTAATTTACCTGATATGTCTATTCATGATACTTATAATGAAACTGCTCCTGTGGCTCTTGGTTTTGGAGATAGCGCATCTATGGAGGTAGTTGTGGATAATGAAGATCTTATGCTTATACTTAATGTTCCTAACTATTCTAATGGACTTTATGTTAACTCATCAGCTTCTCCAGGTGGAAATGGTAATAATTGGAGCTGCGCATTTACTAATCTCTCTGATGCACTTAAGGCAATTGTTAAATTTAAATTAAATAGTAGTAATTGTAATTTTACAATCCATATAGCTGGAGATGACTCTACACTTTTAAATAATTATACTGGTAATGGTGTTAATGTTAATTTAAATTTAAATAGTAGCTATTCAAATTTAACACTTTCTGGTGAGTTTGGTTCTCCAATATTTGATGCAAAAGGATCTTCTCGCATATTTAACATCACAGCAAATAATATTACAATATCTAACCTTAGATTTATAAATGGTAACTTAACAGGTGATAATAATCATGGTGGAGCTATTCACAATACTGGAAACAATACAAAGATTATCAATTCTAGTTTTAATAATAACTCTATTTCTGTTCTTGATGTTGGTTCTGTTTTTGGTGGTGCTATTTATAATGAGGGTGATAATATGAGTATTAGTGGTTCTAATTTTACTAATAATTATATTTCTGTTTATGGGGATGTTAATGGTTCTTTTTATGGTTATGGTGGTGCTGTTTATAATACTGGTGATAATATGAGTATTAGTGGTTCTAATTTTACTAATAATAATATTTCTGTTTCTGGTTATGGTTCTGGTTCTTTTTATGGTTATGGTGGTGCTATTTATAATGAGGGTGATAATATGGGTGTTAGTGGTTCTAATTTTACTAATAATTATATTTCTGCTTATGGTTCTGGTTCTGGTTATGTTTATTGTTCTGGTGGTGCTATTTATAATGAAGGTGATAATATGGGTGTTAGTGGTTCTATTTTTAATAATAATTATGCATGGAATGGAGGTGCTATTTATGATGATGGTAGTAGTGATGTTAATATAAATTATAATAGGTTTATTAATAATTCTGCTTTTTATGATTCAGCGATTTATATTCTTTCTAGTTCTAGTGTTAATGTTAATCTTAGTAGTAATTGGTTTGGTTCTAATAATATTACTGGAATGATTTATGGTTCTAATTATATTTTAGATGATTATTTTATATTACTTCTTAATTATTCTCCAAATGGCAATAACACTATAACAAATAGCTTTTTTAATAAATCTAAAGGAGATTATATTTTATCATTTTATTTAACTTTAAATACAAGTAATTCAACTCATATTTTTAATGATACTGCTTATTTACTTCCTGAATTTAATAAAACTGTTATTATTAATAATGGAACATATAATACTACTTATAATACTACTGCTAATGGATTTTCAAGTGAAGCTCTTCCACTTCACTATAATAATCAATTAATAGCTATTCGGGCACTTGCAGATAATGAAGACCTTTCACTTTCTCTTTTACTTGATAAACCGCAGTATACTAATGGTCTTTATGTTAATAGCTCATGGAACGATACTAATGAAGATGGAACTTCTTGGGATAATCCATTTGTTAATTTAAAGTCTGCTCTTGATGCAATTGTTAAATATGGTTTAAACAGTAGTAATTGTAATTTTACTATTCATATTGCTGGAGATGAGTCTACACATTTAAATAATTATACTGGTAATGGTGTTAATGTTAATTTGACTTTAAATAGTAGATATTCTAATTTAACGCTTTTAGGTGAGTTTGGTTCTCCTGTATTTGATGGTGAAAGTCAATATCGAATATTCGAGATTAGGGGGAATAATATAAGCTTAGAAAACATGGAATTTAATAATGGTAAAGATACTGATCGGGGTGGAGCTATTTCTAATTATGGTAGTAACCTTAGAATTATTTATTGTAATTTTAATAATAACTTCGCAACGAATAATGGTGGAGCTATTTATAGTTCTGCTGATAATATGAGTATTAATGGTTCTAATTTTATTGATAACTATGCTGGTAATGGTGGTGCTATTTTTAATGATAATAAGAATAATCTTATTATTAGTGATTCTAATTTTAGTAATAACTCTGCAGAGGATGAGGGTGGAGCTATTTCTAATGATGGTGATAATATGAGTATTAGTGGTTCTAATTTTAATAATAACTCTGCACTTTATGGTGGAGCTATTGAGAATTATCATGGTCATAATCTTAGTATTAGGAATTCTAATTTTAATAATAACTATGCAAAGACTGAGAATGGTGGTGCTATTGATAATGATAAGAGTGATAATTTTAGTGTTAGTGGTTCTAGTTTTACTAATAATATTGCAGGTGATCTTGGTGGTGCTATTTATATTGATGGTAGTATTGATGTTAATGTAAATTATAATAGGTTTATTAATAATTCTGCTCCTAAGGGTTCAGCTATTTTTATTGTTACACATTTTAATCTTAATCTTAGTAGTAATTGGTTTGGTTCTAATAATATTACTGGAATGATTTATAATGATGGTGGTGATTATATTTTAGATGATTATTTTGTTGTTTTTCTTAAATATTTGCCATCTACTAGCTATTTAACATCATTTGATGATGATATTGATGTTGTTATTGGTTCCTATAAGTTTGTTTATTTATTTGCTTTAAATACCAGTAGTAGTGATAATATATTGAATTCTACTGTTTCTAATTTGCCTGATTTTGATGTTCGACTTGTTTTAAGTAATGGTTCTGTTATTGATATGTCTATTCATGATGCTTACTATGAAACTGATCTTTTGGCTCTTGGTTTTGGAGATAGTATGTCTATTAATGCAATTGTGGATAATGAAGATCTTATGCTTAAACTTAATGTCATTAACTATTCTAATGGACTTTATGTTAATTCCTCTGCTTCTCCAGGTGGAGATGGTCATAATTGGAGCTGCGCATTTACCAATCTCTCTGATGCACTTAATACTATTATTAAATATAAATTAAATAGCACTAACTGTAATTTTACTATTCATATTGCTGGAAATGGCATTGGTAGAGCTACTAATTATGCTGGTAGTGGTGTTAATGTTAATTTAGAGTTAAATAGCTCATACAATAATTTAACTATTATCGGAGAATATGGTAAACCAGTATTCGACGGTGAAAGTCAATGTATCATATTTACAATATCTGGAAATAATATACATTTAGAAAACATTGAATTTAATAATGGCTTTGGTAGTGGAGGAGCTATTTATAATACTGGTGCTAATCTTAGCATTATCTATTCTAATTTTAATAATCACTCTGCAACTTCTTCTGCTGGTGGTGGAGCTATTATGAATTTGGGGGATAATATGCGTATTAGTGGTTCTAATTTTACTAATAATTCTGTAGTTGCTACTGGTGGAGCTATTTATAATTCTGGAAATAATATGTATATTAGTGGTTCTAATTTTGCTAATAATTATGCATTTTATAATGGTGGAGCTATTGTGAATTCTGGAGATAATATGTATATTAGTGGTTCTAATTTTACTAATAATGCTGCATTTTCTAGTTTTGGTGGAGCTATTATGAATTCTGGTATTAATAATAAAATTATGAATTCTAATTTTGCTAATAATTATGCATTTTATAATGGTGGAGCTATTTATAATAATTATGATGATAATCTGAGTGTTAATTGTTCTAATTTTGCTAATAACTCTGCGCAGTTTGGTGGAGCTATTTATATTTATTTTAATACTGGGTATTTAAATTATAATATTACTATAATCTCTAATAACTTTGTAAATAATACTAATACCACTATTTTTGTGAGTAATGCTAATAATATTCAGATTAATCACAATCGCATCTATGATATGGATAAAAATCATATTGCAGTTAATATAACCAATGATACAATTATGAGTGATGTTAATTGGGATTTAAATTATAATTGGTGGGGCAATAACACTCCTGATACAAATTATAATGATCTTAATAATTATTTCGTTGTTAATGTGATTAAAAATAATTTAACTAACTATCTTTACACCATTCGTCTAAATGGTAGTGATGACGGCTCTGGCTTTGAAAATAAACTTCCAAGCTTTAATGGAGATGTTTATTTGGACTATGGTAATGGTAGTGGTTTGATATTTGATTCTAAGTTTAATGGAAACAATACCGATGAATTAAATATTACTCCTGCACAAATAGCTATCTTTACTGTTGACGACTGGACAAGCGAATTTAATAATAAAATAACTAATATTACTATCAATAATGTAAGTGGAAATAAATACAGCACAATAGTTATATTAAATGCTTCAATTAATGCTTTTGATGGAAATAATACTGGAATTGAAGTTATTTTCTACATAAACGGTGAAATAATAGGTTCTAATATAACAAACAATCTTGGTAATGCATACTATCATTATAAAGTTCCATTTGCTGGAAATTTCATCTATGAAGTGAGTAATAATGATTCTAATCATTTTCCAACAAATAGCTCTAAAATTTATGGAGAATTTATCAAATCCAACACCAATATAACCATTAATTCCAATCCTAACGGTTCTAAATATGGAGATCGTGTTGTTCTTAATGCTACAATTCTTGATGAGTATAATAATCTTTTAAATGGTGTTCGTGTTGATTTTTATGTTGATGGAGAATTTATAGGTTCTAATGTTACGGATTCTAATGGAATAGCTATTTATAATTATATTGTTAGTTTAGTTGGTGATTATAATCTTACTGTGGTATTTAATGAAACTAATAATTATAATTCTGATAGTGATTCTGTTTTTGGTGAATTTATTAAAGCTGATTCTAATATAGTTATTAATTCTAATGTTAATGGTTCTAAGTATGGTGATCGTGTTGTTTTTAATGCTACTATTCTTGATGAGTTTGGTAATCCTTTAAGTGGTGTTAATGTTAATTTCTATATTAATGGAGAATTTATAGGTTTTAATGTTACGGATTCTAATGGAATAGCTATTTATAATTATATTGTGGGTTTTGTTGGTGATTATAATCTTACTGTGGTATTTAATGAAACTAATAATTATAATTCTGATAGTGATTCTGTTTTTGGTGAATTTATTAAAGCTTGTGGAATTATTAATATTAATAATATTCCTAAAACTGTGGATATAAACAGTAAAACCACAATTAAAGGCAATTTAACAGATAAAGAAGGTAATTTACTAAATGGTAAAACTAATCTTAAGATTAATGTGACTATGGGTAAAAAGTCCTATATTTCTGATGTTGAAGTTGTAAATGGTTTATGGAGCTTAAAAATCAATAATCAAAATATTGGAATAACTAATGTAAAAATTACATTAGATGATCCAAACTATGAGGGTAATAAAGAATTTAAGTATACTGTTAGCAAAATTAAAACAATTATAACTGTGTCTGCACCAAAAATCATGGCTGGTAAAAAAACCAATATAGTAATTACTTTAAAAGATAAAGATGGTAAGATCCTTAAAGGTAAAAAACTTATTATCAAATCAAAATACCTTAAAAAACCATTTAAAGCCACTACAAATAGCAAAGGTCAAATTAATATTCGTGTTTATGTTTCTGCTATTGGAAAATACACAGGAACTGTTGAATTTGCTGGAGATAATATTTATACAAAATCTAAAAAAACCATAACCCAAATAGTCACAGGACTTCCAGATTTAACATTCAGTAAAATCAAAAGAATCAAATCCTCTAACTATCAATTAGCAGTATACACAGTGACAATTAAAAATATAGGCAAAGGAGATTCCCCTAAAACCCAATTATATATGCAACATTGGAAATACAACGGATGGAAATCAAAAATAACAAAAGTCAATATCAAAGCTATTGGAGCAGGTAAATCACTTACTTTAACTGTTAAATTCCTACCAGATCGAGGAAGCCACAGAACTTGCAAATATCAATGGTTTTATATAAATCCACTTAAAAACTTTAAGGAAATTTCATATAAAAACAATTTAAAGTATTTAAGACCATAAAATAGTTTTTTCTATTTTTTTCTATTTTTTTTCTATTTTTTTTTTGTGATGATTTTGACTCATATTTTCGATAAAAATGTTTTGAATGGGTTTATGTTTTGGATTTAAGCTTATAGTATTTCTCTTAACTTTTGATACATTCATTTAGAAATTCTTTTAGCCAATTTTTGTATAAATTTTCATTTTTAACTTCTTCATAAAATTGAGTTATATAAAAATTCACGATTTC
>JAISIT010000228.1 GCA_031261915.1 Candidatus Methanoflexus mossambicus | reverse complement strand
TTGGGGTTCAACATAATTTCTTGTCAATAGGCTTCGAATTTCTTCTATTATGTCAAATTTGTCTTTATCTTTTAAATTAGAAGGTAATCTTTTTATTGGAATAGTGGTAGATTTATTTTTAGTTACTCTAAATACTCTTCTTAAATAATTCCTTGTATTATAATTAGGATAATAGTGATTTATACCGATCTCATTCATGAAATTAAACACAGGTAAAATAGTAGTGGGTTTAATAAAAGGCACATGCCTTAAATTTATATAATCAGAATCAGGATCGTGTTTATTAACTATTTTTTCAAATAAAATATAATCTTTATACAATGAATTTAAAATCATGGCATTGGCTCACTTATTAATATTCTTTGTTTCTTTTTCTTGTTTTTAATTTATTTAGGATTTTAAACTATTTTAAAATTAAAAGTTACCTATTTCTTTTTATTTTTCTTCTTTTTTAGGATTTTTAGGAAACCATCCTTTTTCTACTCTTTTTTCTTGTTCTATGATTTCATGAATGCTCCACAACAATGTAAATCCTAAAACTCCAATCAATGCAGATAATGCCACATTATTTAAAAACAAAGAGATTATAATAGCCATTATCCCCGCAACTAAAAACACTGGCCAGATTTTTTTGCCTATGTGGTATTCTCCTTTTATTACAATTGGATGAAATATTCCTATTATTATAAAAGTCCCAATTCCTATGATTATTCCTTCAAAATACATATTGTTTTTCCTTTATTATTTTTTTTAAATAGCTACTTATTATGAAATTAGTATAATTATAACTATTATTAATAGTATTATTAATATTATTATATTTATCAATATTCATTAATAAAATTCTTGAATATTGGAAATTTTATTTTTATGAATAGTAATAGTAATATTAGTAATTGTAATAGCAATAATATTAGTAATAATATTAGCAATATTAATATTAATAGCAATGGTAATAGTAATGATAATAATAAGAGCAATAATATGAATAGTGATTGTAATAATTGTATTTATAATTGTTTTAATAATATTGTTAGTAATTTAAATATTAATAATTAGAAAATTTTATATAATAATAAATAGAAAGCATATATAAGCAATAAATTATATAAAATAATAAATTTCTTATTTTAATAAATATCCTATTTTAATATATATTCTATTTTAATATTATCTTATTTTTATTTTAATAAAACATTATATTTCATATTTTTTGGATTTTATTGATTGTATTTACTTTAAATATTATTTTATATTATTAGTAAAAATTTTTACTTGATTTAATCAAAGATTTAGCAGAATCTTTTGATCAAACTTTTGTTCACGAAGTGAACTTAGGGAACGAAGTTCCCGTTTCTAAAAGTTTGATTTTATTATTTAAAAATTATTTAGAAAATTTATTATTTTGATTATATTTTTAATTATTATATAATCCTATTTAAGTTTTTAATTTAAGCTTTAATTAGATTTTAATTTAGTTTAAGTAGTTAAAAATTTATAAGTTGAGTTTATAAAAAGTGTAGTTTTATGAAAAACATTAATAAAGTCATAATTATTTGTATTTCAATAGTAACCTTAATTTTATTTTCATTTATATATGTTCTTCCATATGATATAGATTCAATAGCTAATGAATTTGATATTGCTATGGTTGAAGGTAGTGTAAACAATAGTGTTGTTGATTTTGGTGTTTTAGATATTAATATTGCTGATTTTTTATTTATAAATAATACTAATGCTCCAGAGTTTGTTAATTGTCCTGATGTTTATGAAGTATCTCCTTTCTTTGATTCTACTAATGGGTTTGAAAATAAAAAGAATATAATAAATACAAAAATAATAAATACAAAAGAAAATCTAACAAAAACTGAAAATTATGAGAATTATACATATATAACTGAATATTTTCTCCCTATGTCTTGGGAAAATCATGAATCTTGGTCAAATACTCAATCAATAGCTATTAATGAAAATTATATCTATATTCTTGTATCTTTTGGAAATAATCAAGGTTTTATTCTTCAATATGATATGGATATATTAAATAAATATAATATATCTAGTGAAGAGGACAATGGAGACAGGTTAAGTATTTTGCGTAAATTAGGAAATGATATTAGTAATAATAATGAACTTTCAGCTGAACAAGATGTTATTAAAAAGTCTATTAAAAAAGGACCTACTTTTAATATAGGTCATGGACAATCTTTATCTTATGATTCGCAAACAGACTCCTTATGGATGTGGCAAGATGATGATTATAGTTCTACTGAATTAAAACTATTGAATATTGATAAAAATTCACTTAAACCTAATAAGACATACAAATTTTCAATAAAATGTGGTGAAAATAAAATCAAAGTTCCTCATAATTTAGATTTTGATAAAGAAGGTAATTTTTACTTTGATTATACTTTAAGGTCTTCTTCAGACTCAAATGGTTCTTCACTAATTTTTAAAGGAAAAATTAAGGATAATAAAATTAAAATTGAGCTATTAGGATGTATTGAAAATCGTCCAGGAACATATGCTCAATCTATAGCTGTAAATCATCTAACAAATAAGCTATATTTAGTTTCAGACGGTGTTTTTTATACAATACCTATTGAAAAATTAGAAGGTGGTAATTTAACTCAAGAAGATCTTGGATATTATGTATTTAATACTTCTCGAGAATTTCAAGGTATAGATTTTGATGATGA
>JAISIT010000155.1 GCA_031261915.1 Candidatus Methanoflexus mossambicus | reverse complement strand
AGACGTATCGTTTCTGCTCCATTGTCATACTTCTCAGTATGTATCTTAGATACTATGCATTAATAGTGGACGGAGTTTCCTTAGTTAAAAAACCAGTAGCTGTCTTCGGCTTACTATTTATTCATTAAATCATTAGATATGAAAATAATGAGAGTAATGAAAATATTAAATCTAAAAATTAATTTCGAACAGGAATTTAAAAAAAGTATTTAATAGCAGGGCCTAGATTTGAACTAGGGCTCTCGGGGTTATGAGCCCCGCGGGATCACCAGACTACCCCACCCTGCTTCTATAAATTTAGTATTAAAATTTATAACATTATATTCTATGTCCATGTTCATATATAAAGCTTTCTATTTTTTCAATTTTTAATAATCGGGTAATGACCCTTTAATTTATTAATATATTTATATATGAGTTTATACATAATTAATTATATGGATTTAATTAAAATTAAGTTTGGTGATTAATTATGGGAAAAAAGGTTCTAAAAAGGAACTAAAACATGCAATGGGCATTAAAACACGAAGTGGAAATAAAATAACGAGTATATGTAAATAAATTAGTCACGGAAAAGGCAAGAAATATTAACATATCCATATCACTATAAACATCACTAAAATAAAGGAACATCATCAATTTTTTTAAATTAATAATTGCACAACATCATCATTATAAAAATTTTTTACTTTCTTCTATAAATAATTCTGCTTGTTTAATATTTATTTTAGCTTCTTCTTTTGAAAAATTTCTTAAAACTGTGTAATCTGAATCGGATCTATCTTGTTCTAATTTATGTAAAATTTCAAAATATTTCTTTTCCATTTCTTTAGTTTTAATATAATGTAAACTAAATTGATTTATAGTTCCTTGATGTCTTCTTGGAAGTTTATCTGTCTTTTTAAGTATTAATGCAGATGCAGCATAAAAAGCAGCATAATATGATCTATTTACCGATAAATTATATTCTTCTATTTCAATTGTTTTTCTTGCAGATTCAAGAGCATCTAAAGCCAATTGAAAATAGATATTTACTTTGTTATCCAATTATAATCCCTTCTTCATAAACATTTAAATAAAATGGAAGATCAATGTATCTTTTAAATTCAGACAAAGGTTTAATTAAAACAGAAATGTATTCCATTGTTTCTAACATTAAATCTGTTGCTTTTGAATGAATTTCATCTTTAATTTCATCTTTATTATCTGATAAAATTAATATATCAATATCTGAGTCCTCATAATCATCACCACGAGCAACAGACCCATATAAAATAATTTTATCAACCTCTAAATTTTTTAAAGAATTTGCATATTTAATAGCTATTTCTTTTTTATTCATTAAATCACCTAATAATTAATATAAATAGTATGTTCTTTATTATTTAAATATTTACTATAACTGGGTGATGCTGTCAACTTATGCTTTTTCTCCTATTTTTTTATTTAAAAACTTTTAAAACTTAATTATTTTTACTTAATCTCTATTTTTTAGTTATTTTAATAGTTATAGTTATATAATATTAATAATATATTATTTATATAACATTAATATTGTTTAAGTAATTTTTATTTAATTTTAAGAGTTTTAATAGTATTTTATGGTGTTTACATGCTTTTGAATCGTTTTTATATTCGTTTCGAAAATTTAATTATTAATAAACGAGAAAATTATATTTTATCTGATTCATCAGAGATTATAACTGAAGAAAATTTATTATTTTTTGTTACTGATGTAATCATATTATAAACACTCTTTATTAAACAAATATCATACATATCATAACTTGAACTAATAATTAAATTGAAACTTCAAAAAGTGAAAAAATTACTAAAAAATGACTTAAAATATCTATAAGTCATATAAAAAAAAGGAAGAAAATAATAAAATATAAAGAAAAAATAATAAAATAATAATTTATCAAAATTTATAGATTAAAAAAAAGAAAAAATAAGTAAATAAAAAAATAAGTAAATAATAATTTAAAAGAAATAATAAAAGAAATAATAAAAGAAATAAATGGAAAATAATGATTATTCTTTTTCTAATTCTTTTAATCGTTTGTCTAATGATTTTATTTCATCATTAGTATATTCTCTATATTCATTAAATCTTTTTTCAATTTCATCGACTTTAAGAGATGTTTTATCAAATCTTTTCTCTAAGGTTTCAATATCCTCTTTAGTGGATAAATTCCATTCTTTGATTAAATCTTCACTTTTTTCATTTAAAAATTGATCTAATTTTTTTGAAAATCCATCTGTATTGATATTTGGCATTTCAATATCTTTAAATTTGACTTTTATTTTTTCTCCCATAGACACATCGTTACCATTTTGAGTTTTTGATTGGGATGCGAAGTTTGTTGGGTATATATTATGTTCTCTAGCAGGTGTTGCTATATAATTATTGAAATAGCTATTGATTTCTGGGTTATTTTTGATAAAATAATAAATTACTATAATTATGGCAATTATAAGTATAATAATAGCTACTGCTTCTAAACCGCTCATATAATTCACCTCTTTTTATCATATCTTAATTTATTAGATTTTTCAATCGTTATTTTTTTATTTATATTATTTAATAATTATTAATAGTTATTATATTATTTAATAGTGATTTATATTTATTAGTTATTAATAGTTATATATTTATTTTAAGCATTATTTGTATTATATTTGATTGTTACTTTATTTACTTTTTAAATAATTTTTGTTCTTTTATTTCAATGTCTTTAAGCATTTTTTCTAATTTTTTTTGTTCGCTATGAGCTTCAAGTAATGTTAATCTTTCATTAATCTCATTATGTAAGTATTTAACTTCATTTAAAACTTCGTTAGTAGAATTTCTTATTTTATTTAAGCTTTCTTGTTTTTCTTTAGGTATTGATATTTGATCTTCCATTAATCTTTTTGATTCAATATCTTTTTCAACCATATTAATTTTTTTAAGTTCAATTTCTTTTTCAATAAGTTTTATAGAATTTGATGAATCTTTAATCTTTTTTAATTGGAATACTATTACAATTAAAGCTATTACAACAATAATTAGAATAATTAAATAAAAAATTTGTGTTGGAATTAAGATTGCGGAAAGTATATCTGCCATTTTTTTCACCTATTCGTTTTTAGCTATTTAAATTTAAACTATTTTTTAATATTTAATTTTAATTTATTTTTTAGTGATTTTATTAATATTATAAGTTTTTAATATTAATAAGTTCAACTTAAAGTTTAATTTATATTATATTAAAAATATAATACTTAATAGTATATAAAATTTATTATTATCTTTTTTATAATATCTGATTTTGTATATAATACTCATAATTTATTATATTATTTTTTAAAATTATGAATAAAAGTATAAAATAATATAGATTAAGATTAAATAATATAGATTAAGATTAAATAATGCTTAAACTTATAAAATATTTATTTATAATATCATAATTTTATTTTTGGTGATAAATTGATTGAAGATTATCATAAGGCAGGAGAAATAGTTTCAAAAATAAGAGATGATGCATCTAAAATGATTAAAGAAGGATTGCTTGTTTTAGATTTAGTTGAATATGTTGAAAATGAGATTAAAAATATGGGTGCTGAAATAGCATTTCCTTGTAATGTTTCTATAAATGAAATAGCTGCTCATTATACTGCTTATTTAAATGATCCCACAGAAATTCAAGCTGGAGATTTAGTTAAATTAGATTTAGGTGCTCATATTAATGGATATATTGCTGATACAGCTATTACAATAATGGCTCCAGGTGATAGTTTGGAAGATAACTTAGATGAGGATACAATCGAAAAAAATCAGAAATTAATTGATGCATCTGCTGAAGGTTTAGATGCTGCAATAGCTACTGTTCGCGACGGTGTTAGTTTAAATAAAATTGGAGAGGAAGTAGAAAAAGTAATAAATAGCTATGGATTTAATCCTATTGTTAATCTCCATGGACATAGTTTAGAACAATACAATCTTCATTCTGGATTATCAGTTCCAAGTAATAAAGATAAAAATAATCAAAAAATAAGAGAAGGAGATGTGTTAGCTATTGAACCTTTTGCAACCGATGGTTTAGGTTTTGTAACAGATACCCCAGATATTTACATTTTTAGATTTTTAAAAGAAAGACCACTTAGAGTATTATACACTAAAAAGGTTTTAAAGACAATTAAAACAAATTATTCTTCACTTCCATTTTCTTATAGGTGGTTAAATAAAATTTATCCAGGTGCAAGATTGTTTGCTGCTATAAATCAATTAATAGATATTGGAGCTATTTATCCTTATGCTGCTTTAAAAGAAAAAACAAATAAATGGATTTCACAAACAGAACACAGTGTAATAGTAGAAAAAGATGGTTGTGAAGTGTTTACAAAGTGATATTTGCTAATTTAATCTTAAATTTAAGTTTAAATAAGTTTAAATTAATTTATATCCACAGATTTTTATAAATTTTACACTTGCAATATACCCCTAATTTAATAATCTTATGGTTAATTTAAACTTATATTTTTAAAATATATTCTGGTATCCTCTTCTCATCTCCTATTTTGTTTGTTATCAATGTTTTATTCAAATAATTTATAAATTATAGTTTATTTTTCAATAATTTCTTTAAATTCATTTAAATTTTGAAAATCACCAATATATACAATTAAAATCTAAAACAAACTTTTTTTTAATATTAAAAACATTTAAAGATCATGGCATGAATCATCCCAATATTTTTAATTATTTTTCTTCATTATCCGTGTCCTCATCATCAGAAACTACTATTTCTACAAAAAGAGGGCCTTGATCAGTTTTATCTTTCCATATAACTACAAAAACACCTACACCCATTTTAGGAACTTTTAAAAGTCGATACTCCGTAGCAACATTAAGTTCTTCAAGGGACTTTTTCATTCGCTCTATTCCACCGGCATCGGTATAACCACCAACATGGACATTTGAACGTATTTGTTCGTCCATACGATTTAAAAGAGCTGAAGCACTTTTAGAAAATTCTCCAATTTCCTTTCCATCAATTTCAACAATTAAATCATCTAATGTTTTTTTAAAATCATTAACAGAAATGTTTAAAGCAGAAATAGACCTAACAATAAGTATAAATTGACTATCTAAAGCAGGTCTTGAACCTTTAAAAGCATCTAAGAATTTCATTATTTTTTGAGCAGTTCTATGTAATTTTACCATTTAATCACCGAATAATTATTAAAATTTGTTATAATTTTATTATAATTTTATTATAATTTTATTTAAATATCATATTAAATCATATTTAGATTTTAATTTTTTTTATTTTATACTTGTTATAAATTATTTTATCTGATTTTTTGGCTGTGTATGCTTTTTCCTCTTATTGGACATACTTTTAGCTTTCCTCTTTTATTATTCCAGTATTCCATTAGTATTTTTAATTTGTTAGATTCATCCAAACCTTTTATATCATTTAAGATATTTAATTTATTTAAATTTTTAACAAATTCTCCAAAATCATTTTTTTTATTTGCACTTTGAAATACTTTTAATATTTTTTTTGAATGTATACTTTTATCAATATCAACTTTTGACAAAAAAATCAGACCTTTAATTATTTTTAAGATTATACATTTTATAAAATGAAGTAATTATATATAAAATGAAGTAATTATATATAAAATGAAGTAATTATATATAAAATGAAGTAATTATATATAAAATGAAGTAATTATATATAAAATGAAGTAATTA
>JAISIT010000145.1 GCA_031261915.1 Candidatus Methanoflexus mossambicus | reverse complement strand
TTTTTAACCCCTTCAAGATGAAAAAAAGAACTTTACATATATTACTTAAAGAAAAAAACTTTTATTTAAGCGTATTACGTGTTATTTGGATATTAGCCTAATAATAGCGGCTAATAATATTAATAGATTACCGATAATCTGAAATATTAAATCCCACATTATTTTCACCTTCCTTCAATAGTAGCGATAGAAAGGGTTTAAAACTGGGGTCCCACTTACATCTACGCCCTAAACATCTTTTTTATATTATGTTCTGTTGTTTTTGGAAGGTTTAGTCAAAGATTTAGCTATTATTCACAAAAGTCCATATTTTACAACTATTCGTTGAAAAAAATATCTAATAGGAAAAAAATAAGCCAAAAAAATCAACTTATTAGCTATTAAATACTAATTTAAGAACAATTGTAGAATAATATTATGTAAATAGCTATTGATAAAATTTTTGGTCTAAACAAAGACAATTTAACACACTAAAAACAAAATAACGTGCAAACAACAAAATTACGAGGAGAAATAAAAATTGATATAATGAGACAGAATTTGGAAAATCCGATTAATTAACGTGGAATTGAGATCCTCGCCTTCGGCTCGTCGTCAAATCAAATAAAAAAAAACATAGCTATTAAAAAAAATAAGAAAAACTCAAAGGAGTTTGGATAAAATAGCTATTAAAAGGATTTATAGCTATTAAAAACAAACGCCAATGAAAAAAGCACGAAGCTTTTTTTTCTATATAAAACATTTATCAAACACGTTTTGGCTACCCGATAATGTAATATGAAAATTGTATAAATAATTCATTAAGTTGACAGCATTGGTAAAAAAATCAAAAACAGCAAAGTTTTTGACACAGCCCTGGTGAGTCATCTATTCATTTGATAATAGCTTCTTTAACTTATAAAAGTCTATTTTATCTTCAGTTTGTATCTCTGGAAAAAGTTATTTTAGTTTATTTATATTATCTTATAGAATATCTTTACTTTTCCCATCTAAGTTTGATTCTATCATCATACTTATCAAAAACTTTTAAATTATAATCCTCATAAACCTTATTTAATTGTTTAAAAAGTTCATTTTGCTGTTTTTCTAATCCATTTAATATTAATTGTAATTTTTCCTTTTCTTCAGGATATTTTTCTTGCATCTGTTTATTATTTAAAATATAATCTCTTAGTTTATCTAATTTTTCATCTAAGGTTTTATCTTTTAAATTATCTAATTCAAACAATAAATCTTCTTTTCTTTTCTCGAAAGACATTAAACTTAAAACCAGGCCATTATCCTCAGGATATTTTAATAAAAGTTTTTTCTTTGAAGCTATTCTTTCTTCTACAATTTTGATTTCCTCTTTAATATCTTCATCAAAACTCATTTAAACCCCTCCAACATTTTTGAATTTAATTCCAGAACAATCAATCCTTTGGGATGAGCAATTCCATTTTCATCTTTTCGAGACATTCCCCAACAATCCAACCAGTATTTTTTATCTTCCAAATAATCCTCATACCTGTCATCATCCGGATTTCTTTGATATAAAGGATACCAATCACAACAATAAGTATCATTTATATCAATTAAACCGTTCTTTGCTAAATTAACCATTAAATGTCTCTGATTATTTAAATCATCTTGTTTTTCATATTCATTAATTGTAAAATCATATTCTTCATTACTTATCTCAGAAATATTAAAAACAATTAAAAAATCAATATCATTAGGATCAATTTTATTAGTAGTATAACTTCCATTAATAATAAATTTAATGTTATGATTAACATTTTCACATACATATTTAGAATATTTAAGAAAACCTTCAAAACGACTTTTTCTTGAAACAGAATCTTTAAAAGAATTAACAAAAACATTTTTAAAATTATCTAAAGAACATGAATGACAACCAGAAGGAATATTTCCAAATTCATTAAAATTAGGCAAATAATTATCAACATCCATAAAAAAACACCTAAAATAAAATTATAATTATAATTAATAAAAGTTAATATTAGATAGCAATAAATTCATCCAGTAAGCCAATTATACTTTGTAATTACTAATATAAATACTTTTCTAAAAATCAACCTATTAACTATTAAATACTAATTTCAGGAATAATTGCAGAATAATATTATATAAATAGCTATTGATAAACTTTTTGGTCTAAACAAAGACAATTTAACACACTAAAAACAAAATAATACAGCAAGAGCAAAATTACAAGAAGAAATAAAAATTGATATACATTAACACGGAATTTGGAAACTTCGACTTCGTCTTCGTTTCCAGAATTTGCTCGGGCTTCGCCCTCCCAAATATTGACATCGTCGGTCTTCGACCTCCTCGTCAATTCAAAACAAAACCCCATAGCTATTAAAAACCTTTAATTTTGTATACAATATATCTACAATATACAATAATTTATGGAAAAAAAGTAAAAACTCAAAGGAGTTTGATAAAATAGCTATTAAAAACAAACACCGATGGAAAAAAAAGCACAAAACTTTTTTTATAATGTAAAATGTTTATTAAACACATTTTGGCTATTCATAAATATCATTTTAGTTCATTAGAAACTCGAATCACTTATAAATAAACAATTTGTAATATAAAAATTGTATAAATAATTCATTAATTTTACAGAGCTGATTTTTTT
>JAISIT010000117.1 GCA_031261915.1 Candidatus Methanoflexus mossambicus | reverse complement strand
TAATACTAATATTTTTATTTTTAATACTAATATTTTTATTTTTAATACTAATATTTTTATTTTTAATACTAATATTTTTATTTTTAATACTAATATTTTTATTTTTAATACTAATATTGATAATGTATTTAATTTTAATTTTAATATTATTATTAATTCCAAATATTTTGGTGGTAAAATTTTCAACTTAAAAAATGTTATTTCTATTAAAGACTTTGAAAAGAAAGATATAGATTATATTCTTAAGTCTGCAAGTAAAATGGAAGCTATTGCAAAAGGTGAAGAATGTTCTAATGAACTAATGGGTAAAATATTAGGAATGATGTTTTATGAACCTTCTACAAGGACACGTTTATCTTTTGAAACTTCAATGAAACGTCTTGGTGGAAATTGTATTGGTTTTGCAGGCATAGATTCCAGTTCTGTTTCTAAAGGGGAAAATGTTGCAGATACATCAAAAATGCTTGAAAGTTATAGTGATGCTATAATATTAAGGCATCCTCTTGAAGGTGTGGCTCGTTTTGTCTCTGATATAGTTGATGTTCCAGTAATAAACGCTGGAGACGGTGCTGGACAACATCCAACACAGACTTTACTTGATTTATACACTATGAAAAAAGAGTTTGGAACTTTAAAAGATTTAAAGGTTGCATTAGTTGGAGATTTAAAATATGGACGAACCGTTCATTCACTTTCTTATGCTTTAGCTTTACTTGGAATAGAAATGAGTTTTGTATCTCCAAAAGAATTAAAAATGCCAGATGAGATTTCTCGTGATTTAGAAAAGAATAATAAAAGTTTTCATGAAACTGAAGATATTCATGAAGTTTTAGATGATGTGGATATTCTTTATGTTACAAGAATACAAAAAGAGAGATTTCCAGATGTTGAGGAATATTCTAAAATTAAAGGTGCTTATTTAATTAATAAAGATTTGATAGATGGAAAAGATTTAATTGTAATGCATCCATTACCAAGAATTGATGAAATATCTCATGATATAGATAACACGAAGTATAATCTTTATTTTAAACAAGCATTTAATGGTGTTCCAGTTCGAATGGCAATATTAAATACATTAATAAAGAATAAGTTTAAATAAAATTAATAAGTTTAAATAATAAGTTTAATTACAACAGTTAAAATTAAATTAATAAGTTTATATTAAGTTTAAATAACATTAAAAGTATTTAAAAGTATTTGAAAATATTTAAAAATAAAATTAAAAATTTTAATAGTATTATCCAAACATTGCATTATCTTGTGGAACATTATTTGGATTTTGATGAACAATTCCTAAATATTTTTCTAAAATTAATAAACATTGAAGTTTAACCTTAAAAATCTTTTTAATAGTTGAAATTAAGCTGTGTTTGTTTAAACCATCAAAAAATATTTGATCTGTTATAACAAATAAGTGTAATATATTATTTGGATGTTCTAACTGGAAATCCATTAAAAATTTGTTAATGGCTGATTTAAAATCCCATATTAATTTTTCTTGTTTTGCTTGTGGCAATGCTTTAATTAATTCTTGTTGTTGTGGGTCTACCATTGTTCCACAACCTAATATTATTGAATCTTCTTTTCCTTTTACCTGTAATAAGTCAATTACATTATCTTCAGGATAGTTAACGATAAAATGATAATTCGCATTTTCATCATGTATTTTTTCTTTAAATAATCCTTCTTCTACTAACCAATTTTGTATTGTTTGTTCAGTAATCATTTTTATTACCTTTTACCTTTTTATTTATTTTAATTAATTTTAATTAATAGTTTTATTATAATATTTAATATTTTTATAAATATTTTTATAATTTTAAGTTTTTAATATTATTTTATAATTTAGTACTATTTATAATGTAATATTTATAATGTAATATTTTGATATTTATATAATATTTATAATGATTTTACTAATATCTAGTATATTTTAGCATTAAATAGTAATATTATTGATATTTTATTTAAATTTAATTAAATTTTCAATATTGTTGTAAACAACATCTAAACCATTCATATTTGGAACATAATTAGCTGCTTTCGCTGAATTAACACCAATAACTTCATAACCCATCGCTTCAATAGGTGCAACAACCATACAGGTATCACAAATGATATGTCCACCACTATTTTCAATTATCTTTGTATATCCCATTCTATCTGCTGCGGATTTAACATTTATGGATGTGCAAACCCATAATTGGTTTTCTAATTTTTTACCATTAACAAAGTTAGCTATTTCTTGTATTTCATCTAAACTTGAATGAGGACATCCTAAAACAATTAAATCAGCTACTTTGTCTGTTGTTGATAAATTTTTGGCTTGTTCATTGATTTCTTTTCTTGAAATTGATATTTTTTCAATATTATTTGTAATATTTTTTATATTATTATTTGTAGTATTATTTGTAATATTCTCATCAATAGCTATTTTGTCTTCTGGAGTTTCGCCTTCAATATGATAAAGAGCAACAGCTCCAGAAGATGCTAAAGCAGCACCTAAAGACTTTAATTCTCCATTTTTAGACTTATTTTTTAGTTTAAAATAAGGAACACCATCTTTAACTATTTGTCCAACAATATAACCAATGGTTCCATAGTCAAGTTTAGCTATTTTATCTTCAATTTCAACAATTAATGTTGCTTTTCTATTTTCATCAAGATGATAACCATACAAAGCAGTTTTAGAAGTAATAGCTGCAGCTAATGCTCCAGGACCACCTTCTCTATTGGTTCTTCCACCAATAACAGAGTTTAGATATGCTACTGCTGATGATTCACTCCAGGCAACATGATCTTTAAATTTAGGGATGTTTCCAATTAAATATGGTGTGCAAGTGCATGTTGAACTTATTCCAAGGTTTTCATAGGATTTTATAATTTCTAATTGTTTTTTACTAAACTCTTCAGGGAAATTATATTTTTTCCAATTATCTAAATCGATTCCAGCAGGATTTAAAGTTGAAGGAACTTTATTTTGAATAACTTTGTCTTGACTAAGACTTTCTAAATATTCAAGACCAGCATCACCAATAGTTTTATATGAAACACCAGAAACTTGAGCAGATGTTATATCAACAAGTTTTGAAGCATTATAAATATCTCCAAGAGCTACAATTATTTCCATACTCTTTTGGATAGTTTCTCCATACTCTCCATTATACATCTTCTCTTCTTCTTTATTTAAATACATAAAATCACTATTAAACCTTTTAAATTAATTTTTTTTTAATTAAAATTTTAAATTAGATTTTTTATTATTAAAAATTTTTATTATTAAAAATTTTAAATTAATTTTAAATTAAGAATTATTCAATTGACTTTCAATAATATCATTAACAATATTTAAAAAATTATCTTTTGCTTCATAAGGAATCATGGCACCTGCAGCAATATCGTGTCCTCCACCTTGTCCTCCAAAGTTTAAAGAAGCATCATTCATTGCTTTAGAGAGGTTAACACCTTTATTCACCATTTTGCGAGTGGTTCTTGCAGATATTTTTAAATCTTTCTGGAAGCGACTAATTCCAATAACAGGTTTTTCTGGATTAAAAAGACCTATGGATAATCCAACACCAGCAATAGTTCCAATAATCAATTTTAAATGTTTATCTTCACTATAAACAGATTGAATATATTCGTTTTCAATAGCTCCTTCTCTTCTTATCCAATCAAAACCTTTTATTAGTTGATTTCGATAAGTATTAAGTTGTTTAACTCCAGAATCTAATGCTTGTCCTCGCTCACCTAATGCAATACTTAAAGCTAAGCCATATTTCTTATTTTTACCACAAGCATCAAGAATACTTGAAAAATCTTCTAAATTTCTGAGGGCTGCTTCTTCTTTAGCAACATAGAAAACTTCCCCAAATATTTCTGGATTAATGTTGATTAAAGCATCTTTTAACGCATCTTGTTCTTCACCTTCTAAATCAGAAAATTTAATTCCATAAGAAACGCCTATTTTTTCTAAAAATCCAGTAGATTCTTCAAAACTTCCTGTTAATCCTTTAAGTGGTGGATTTAAAGTGTAAGCTATTGATTTAAAAAGAGATTCTTGATCTTTAGAAGCTATTTTTAAAGATTCAAAAACTTCTAAATGTCCTGATGAGATAGCATCTTCTAATATTAATTTATTAACACCAGTAAAGCCATTGTTATATTGCATATCTCCAATAGCTCCAACTAATGCTAAAATAGCTAAATGTTGTCTATTTAAGTTTCTAATTGCTAAATAACTTGAACCAGAACCACTTAAATGTTTAGAACCATCAATTCCAAAGAGATGAGGATTAACATGAATTATATTATCATTTGATTGAGCATCACTTGGTTGATGATGGTCAGCTATTACAACATCCTTATTAAAATGGTTTATTTCGTCAATAAATGCACTACCCATATCGGAAAATACAAATAAATTGTAATTTTCCCTTTGGACTTCTTTAATCACATCTGATTTTAAACGAGGGATGATAGTGGCATGAAATTGTCCACCTTCCTCTTTTATTCCAGTAGCTATTACACCAGCAGCAGAGATTCCATCAGAATCGTTGTGGGAGATAATACGAATAATATCTCCGTTATCTATGTGCTTTTTAATTACAGCACAGGCTTCATTGCCTCTATTTAACAAGGAGTGCTGCTTGTTTTGGATTATATCTCCAACCTTCAGGTAATTTACCATCGTTGGAATAGTATCTGCCTAATCGTCTAATACGAGATTCTATGATGGTTAAACCTCTTTTAGTATGTAAATCTTTTGGATTTTCTTTTAAATGATCACGGACATTAACCGCTTTTCTAATAAGGTTCATTAAATCTTCTGGATAATCTCCAGCTTGATTATTTCTTTTTAGAATTTCTGTAATTTTCTCACCAACAACTTCTTTAACACTTGGAATTCCATATTTATCTCTTAATATGACTCCAGTTTCACTTGCTGATTTACCTTCTTTATTGAATTTTAATATTAATTCTTCAATTTCTTCATTACTAAATTTTACCCATTCTGGCTTTGACATAATTATCACTTATCATTATTTAAATTACTATTTAAAATTAGATGATTATATAAAACTAATTTATTAAATTAACTCATTAAACTACTATTTAAATTAAATTATTATTTAAACTAACTTACTATTTAAATTAAACTACTATTAAAACAGTATTATTATTGAATATAATAATTATTAAATAAATATTATTTTAAATATTAAATAAATATTATTTTAAATATGCTTTATTAACTGATTTTTTTAATATTATTAATTTTTATAAATTTTATTTAAAATTTTAAAAGATCATATTGATTTATTAAAAAATACAATAATAAATAGCTATTGTATATCTTTATTTTCAATATACCAATTAATAAAGGAGTTTAAAGAATTTCTTCTATGAGAAAACTGATTTTTTTCTTCGGTAGTAAGTTCTCCAAAGGTTTTGCCTTCTTCTTCAACATAAAATAATGGATCAAAAGCAAATCCAAGGTTTCCTTTTTCTTCAAGAGCTATTTGTCCTTTGACACGACCTAAAAAGATCTTGGGTTCAGAATTGGGGGCACAATACCCAATGACTGACCTGAATTCGGCCTCTCTGTCATCGACATTTTCCATTAACTTTAATATTCCTTGATTTCCAAGAGTTTCTTGAATATATGATGAATAAGTTCCAGGAAATCCATTTAAAGCTTTAATGAATAAACCAGCATCTTCTACAATCACAGATTTTTCCAATTTTGAAGCAGCATATTTTGCACCTGCTTTAGCCACATCTTCAAGTGTTCCTTGAAGTTCATCGTAACCCAAGTCAATATGCTCAAGCTCAATATTGAATTTATTAAAAATTTCTTCTGCTTCTTCTACTTTATGTTGATTACCAGTTATAAATGTTATCATTTTCATAATTTAACATTATATTTCTCAATTTTTAAATAATTTTTGATTAATTTAATCGAGCTATATAGATTTATATACTTGATTTTCATATTATTTAGCTTAACATGGGGTCTGATTTTTATTAAATATTTCAATGGAGAATATAGTTCAATTTTATATGAATAATATATGAATAAAATTATTTATTAAAAGTACAATTTTTAAACCTTTTATTTTTGTAAATTTCATTAATAATTTATTTTCTTTTTTTTAAGTTTTTAATTATCATATCTATTTTATATTTCTGTTTTAGATTTATTTAGTTTTAATTTTTAATTGTAGGAAAGTGAGTTTTAATACTCATGTTTTTTTAAGTATTAAGAATAAAATGGATAGAATATAATAAATGATTGCTATTGAATAAAATACCAAAGATATTATTACGATTACATCCATTTACACCACCTCCGCTTGTTGTTAAAAGCAAAGCATAGTGCTTAGGTTATATGATGCTCTGCTTTTACAAATAATTTATAATATAGATATAAAAACAGTTTATACTCACTAACCTACATATTAATTTATTAATTTTAAGTATTAAAATAATAACTATTTGAAATAAATAGAAAAATATATATAGTTATTAAAATAAAAATAGGAATGTTAGGTTATATGATGCTTAAGCCACCAAATTATTTTGGTGGCTTTTTTTTTTATTTGAATCTTTATTATTTTAGATAGTTTTTTGAATCAAACTTTTTTTTAATTTATTTCATTATAGAATTTTATTTATTAATTAGAATTTTATTCATTATTTTTTGGGTTTTGTTCAATTAATATTCCATAAAATTTAAATTACTTAATGATAACGACCTCTATTTTCAATTTCTTCGATTTTTTTCAAGTATTTCTTTTTTGACATATTATTTTTACTTATTTTGTTTAGATTAACTATATATGAATCTATTATTGTTTCAAAAATATCATTAATATTTTTATTTAAAATTTGTAGTGATTTTTTAAAAACTAATAAATCATCTGCTTTATCTTCAAAAAGATTAGAATATTTTGCAAGACCAAAATCAATAAAATAAATATTTGTCTTGTTTTTATTTTGGAAATCATATATGATATTAGATAATGTTAAATCTCCATGAACAATATTTGCATTATGTAATTTAGCTAAATATTTTCCTATATTTTCACAAATATCTATTAATTGATTATTTTTATCAAAATTTATATTGGCATTTATATTCTTATTTTTGATATTGTTTATATTTTTATTTATATTGCTCTGAGTATCTATTTTTTGAAATATATTTGTAAAAAAATCATTTAAATTAATTCCATTAATTTTTTCCATAATGATTGATTTATCGTTAATGTCTATATCTAAGACTATTGGAGTTTTTATTCCATATTTTTTAATATTAGACAATATTTTTGCTTCTCGTTTAGTCCTTGACTTTCTGATTTTTTCATCTAATTCTTTTGTTCTGTAAGATTTTGGAATTCTCTTTTTTTTAATAGCTTCTTGGTTTAACCATTTTGTTGGATAAATATTTGCTTCAGCACCTTTATGGAGTATTTCTTTAGGTAAAAATGGAGTTTTTAATGTCATATTTTTGGATAATTCTTCCATCCAGGGAATAGCTACTTCGTCTGTTCTATATTTTTGAATAATACTCGTGTTTGCTAAATCTTGGGGTAATTTATTATTTCCATAGTATTTATTGGTTAAAAGTCCTAACCATGCTATCATAGCACCGTTATCACCACATAATTCCATTTTTGGAATAAAAAAATCAGTGTAATGTTCTTCTGCCATTATAGTTAACATTTCTCTTAATCGTTTGTTAACAGCTACTCCACCACATAACATGAGTTCTGTTTTTTTAGTGTAAGATAAAGCTCGTTCTGCTACTTCAACTAAGCTTGAAAATGCAGTTTCTTGTAATGAAAAACAAATATCTTCAATAGCTATTCCTTTTTCATATTCTCTAATTGCTGAGGTTAAAAGCCCTGAAAATGAGAAATCCATACCTTTTACTGTATATGGTAGGTCAATATAGCTTCCTTTTTTTGCTAATTTTTCAACTATTGGTCCTCCTGGATGAGATAATCCACATTCTCTTGCAAAATGATCTAAACAATTTCCAATAGCTATATCTAATGTTTCTCCAAAAACGCGATATTTTTCTTTTTCATAAGCTATTATTTGGCTGTTTCCACCACTGGCATATAATGTTACAGGGTCAATAGTTCCAGTGTCTAATTTTCCAATTTCAATATGTCCAATACAATGGTTTACTCCAATTATTGGTTTATTTAATGATAATGATAATGCTCTTGCTGATGTTGCAACTGTTCTAAGTGCTGGAGGAATTCCAGGTCCACGAGAAAATGAAATTAAGTCAATATCTGATAATTCAATTTCAGCATCAGAAATAGCTTCTTTAATAAGTATTGGAATCCATTTACTGTGATGTTCACTTGCTTCTCTTGGATGAATACCTCCTTTTTCAGGGATTAATGGTTTTCCAGCTAACGATAAGATATTTCCGTTATCATCAACTATTCCAACTCCTGTTTTTTCTGCGGTTCCTTCAATGCCGAGTGAAATCATTTTATCTATAATATTTCTTTATTAAATTCATATATGGGTTAAATAGTTTAATTATTTTTAATTTAATTATTTTTAATTTAATTATTTTTAATTTAATTATTTTTAATTTAATTATTTTTTAATATTTTATTCTTGTTAATAAAAGATTTTTTTTATCGTGTTTAATATTCTATTTATTATTAATATTTTATTTTATTTAATCAAAATTAAAAGTATTAAAAGTATTAAAAGTATTAAAAATATTGATATAATTAAAGGTATAAATAAATTTAAAAGTTAAAAATAAATTTATAAATAAAGTTATATATAAATTTAAAATTAAATTAATAGTAAAATTGGATTTAAACAAATTTACCATCAAAAACAAGTTCTGCAGACCCTTTCATGAATGCTCCAAGTTCTTCGTCTTTTTCATAGACTTCAATTTCAAGGTCTCCTCCTGGAAGGTGAACTAAGACTTTTTTATCTAATTTTCCTAATTTATATCCTACAAGAACTGAAGATGTTGCTCCTGTTCCACAGGCATGAGTGTATCCAGCACCTCGCTCCCATGTAAGCATATTAATTTCATTATTGGATATAATATCAATGAAATGAACATTGATTCTTTCTGGAAATATTTTGTGATTTTCAATAGCTGGACCAAAACGATCTAAGTCAATGTTTTTAATATCATCTGTAAAACTAACTGCATGAGGATTACCAACATTTACCGTAGTTAAATTAATTATTTCTCCATCAACTAAAACTTCATCATCTAAAAACTCTTCAACTTCACTTATCATAGGAATTTTATTGGTTTTAAATGTTGATATTCCCATATCAACTTTAAATAATTTAGAGATTCCATTTTCAGATGTTATTTCAACATATTTAGTTCCACCTAATGTTTCAACGGCTAATTTTTCATTTTTTAGTATATTTTTATCATATACAAATTTAGAAAAGCATCTAATGCCATTTCCACACATTTCAGCTTCACTACCATCAGCATTAAAGATTCTAAAACGAATATCTTGAGTTTCGCTTGGACAAACAAATATAACTCCATCTGCACCTACACTAAATCCTCTTGTGCAAATTTCTTTTGAAAATTCTTCTTTTTCATTTTCAGCTACAATTTCTCCTTTAGTTTCATCAATAACAACATAATCATTACCAAGACCATGCATTTTTGAAAATTCAATTCCTTTTAATTCAATATTACTCATAATTTTCTACACCTCTTTATAATTGGTTGTAATTGAGTATAAATTTATTTTAATCTATCTGGAACTATCTGTTTAGTGTATAAGTCGTCGTAAGTTTCTTTTTCTCTAACAATCTCGCTTTCGCCATTGTTAACTAATACTTCTCCTACACGAGGGCGAGAATTGTATTGTGATGCCATTGAAAATGCATAAGCTCCTGCATTTAAAATAGCTAGTAAATCTCCTTCTTCTATTTTTGGAAGTATACGATCTCTTGCAAATAAATCTCCAGATTCACAGACATTTCCAGCAACATCCACTTTTTCTACTGCTTCAGCATTTGCATTGTTTGCTAAAACGATATGGTGATAGGATCCATACATTGAAGGTCTAAGTAATGTGTTAAAACCTGTATCAACACCTATAAATTTCCTATAGCTATTTTTAATAGTGTTAACTCTTGTAAGAAGATAAGAAGCATCTCCAACAATGTATCTTCCAGGTTCAATATATAAATCAGGATTTCCCATTCCATAATCAGCTAATTTATCTTTATAAATTCCAGTTATCTCTTCTGCAAATGGTTCAATATCTAACAAGGGTTCTTCTGGAGTGTATGGTATTCCAAGTCCTCCACCGAAGTCTAAAAATTCAAATTCAACATCTGTGTTCTTATGGACATTTCCAGCTATTTTCATCATTGCTTCTGTTGCTAATTTAAATGGTTCAGGGTTTAATATCCCAGAACCGATATGAGAATGCATACCTACTGGTTTAAAACCTAAATCAATAGCCATTTGATAAACTTCAACAGCTTCTTCTTCCATTATTCCAAATTTACTCATAGGTCCACCAGTAATACAATGTTCATGGTGTCCAGCTCCTACATTAGGATTTACTCTAAAAGAAATCTTGTATCCATCATTATTTCCATCAGGATTTACTATTTTAGCAAGCCGTTTAAGTTGTGAGATTGAATCAACATTAATTCTAACTCCCTCACTATCAACGTAAGCCATTTCATCGTCACGGACATTATTACCAGTAAAAAGTATTCTATCTGGTGAAAATCCTGATTTAATTGCAGTATAAACTTCTCCCGTTGAAACGGCATCAATATTACTTCCTTCACTTTCCAATATTCTCATAACAGCAAGATTGGTATTTGCTTTACAAGCATAAAGTATTTTGAAGTTTTTATAAAATTTAGTAAATGCATTGTAAACTCTTTTGTAATTGTCTCTTATTTTCTCTTCGTCTATCACATATAAAGGAGTTCCATATTTTTCAGCTATTTCTGTGGTGTCTATTCCACCAATTTCTAAATGATCTTTTGAATTGACTTTTAAATTTAAATTCATAACAACATTCCTTTTAAATTTATTCATTGAATAATATATTTGTTCAATTTAAATATAAACAAAAATAATCATGATAATAACAATTATAATTATAATTATAATACTAATAATGCTAATAATAATGCTCATTATACTAATATGTTTAATATATGTTTTATTATATTTATTTTTAATACTATTTAAAGTTTAGGCATGCCTAAATTTCTTAAACTTTTCGTATTAAACTTTTTTTAATATTCTATTATTTTTCTTTAATATTCTATTATTTTTCGGTACTGTAAAGTTCTTGGCTCTTTGAGTTGAGTATTACTTTTTTTGGTATTTTTATGTCATTTTTTGGGGCTCTAGGAATATTTTTTTGATTTTTTCTTAAAAGTTCTTTATTTT
>JAISIT010000091.1 GCA_031261915.1 Candidatus Methanoflexus mossambicus | reverse complement strand
GCACTCTTCGTTATTCTGCTACTCATAAGGAGATTCAAAACTTAGTTTATAAGTTGGATGCTATTGATGCTTATAATATGGAGCTTGTTAAACAGATTGAAGTGGCTTCTTTTGAATCTCTGGGTTATCATAATAATGCTTATTTAAAACTTGTTTCTGTTGATAATAAGAAGTCTCCTATTACGGCTAAGCTTGAAATTGACCAAAATAAAGGTGGAGAGGTTAAAAGGAAAACTGTTACAGTTAAACAAGGTGATGATTTGTCTTCTACTAAAATATCTAACCGTGATATTTATGATGGTTATGTTATTGATGAGATTTATTGTGGGGAAGGTAATGAATATGTTAGTTTTCTAAATAGCTCTAATTATTTAAGCATTGGTCAAGCTATTGGTGATATGGATGATTTAATGATTAAAAGGGCTCAAATTAAAAAAACTATTGAAGAACATTTAGATAAGGAGCTTCATTTAAATCCTAAGGGAATAAAAGTTCTTAGTTTATTCTTTATAGATAAGGTTTCTAATTATAGAACCTATGATGATAAGGGAAATCCTCAAAAGGGTGTTTATGCTGAGATTTTTGAAGAAGAGTATAAAAGAGCCATTCAAAAACCTAAGTATCATACTTTAATTGATGATATAGCTGATTTAGATGTTTCTGTTGATAAGGTTCATAATGGTTATTTTTCTGCTGATAAATCTGGGAAGAAGAAAGGTCAATTTAAGGATACAAAAGGTAACACACAAGCCGATGATGATACTTATTCACTTATAATGAAAGATAAGGAGAAACTACTTAGTTTTGATACTCCACTTCGTTTTATATTTTCTCATTCTGCTCTTCGTGAGGGTTGGGATAATCCTAATGTCTTCCAGATTTGCACTCTTAATGAAACAGAGTCTTCTCTTAAAAAACGCCAAGAGATTGGTCGTGGACTTCGTTTGTGTGTTAATCAAGATGGTGAAAGAATCCATGATAAAAGTATCAATATCTTAACTGTTATGGCTAATGAAGCTTATAATGATTTTGCAGATAAACTTCAAAAGGAATATGAAGAGGAAGGAATTAAATTTGGTATTATTGAAAAAGATACATTTGCACATATCGCTATGGAAAATAGGAGAGGTAAAGTTGAACCTATTGGAAAACAAGGTTCTATGCAAATATTTAATCATTTTAAACTTATGGGATATGTTAATGGTAGGGGCAAGGTTCAAGATACTCTTAAAATAGCTATTGAACAAGATGAAATCAATGTTCCTGAAAAATTCGAAGCTATTAAAGGTTCAATTGTTGATGCCTGTAAAAAGAGAGCTTCAAGTCCTCCAATTAAAAATATTACTGATAGAAGAAAGGTTAATGTTAATAAAAGAGTATTTTTAGATGAAAACTTTAAAGAACTTTGGGATAAGATAAAATATAAAACAACTTATTCTGTTGAATTTGATAGTGACGAGTTAATAGTTAATTGTGTTAATGTGTTACAAGAAGAGTTAGATGTTTTAAATCCTAAGCTATTGTATTCTAAAGCAGGAATAGCTATTGAATCATCTGGTGTTGAGGTAAATGAAAAAGGAATAATGGTTGTAGATTCCCAGGAATATGAAGTAGCTCTTCCAGATATTGTAACTTTCCTGCAGAATGAAACTTATTTAACTCGTAAAACAATAGTTAAGATTTTAACCCGAAGTGATACTTTAGATAGCTTTAAAAGAAATCCTCAAGAGTATATGGAGCAAACTTTAAGGTTAATTAACCGTGAATTAAATAATATGTTAGTTGATGGAATTAAATATCAAAAACTCGGTGATAGTGAGTATTATGCTCAAGAGCTATTTGAAAGTGAGGAGTTGTATGGTTATCTTGAGAAGAATTTACTTGATCGTGAAAATAGTGAGTCCTCAGTATATGATCATATAATATATGATTCTGAAGTTGAAAAGAAATTTGCTGAAGGATTAGAAAAAGACAAGGAGGTATTAGTTTACACTAAACTTCCAGGTTGGTTTAAAATAAATACTCCTATTGGAAAATACAATCCTGATTGGGCTATTTTACTTGAAGTTGATGGGGAAAAGAAATTGTATTTTGTTGTTGAGACAAAAGGTTCTTTAAATAAAAATAATCTTAAGAAAAGTGAAAGTGATAAAATAAAATGTGGTAAGAAACATTTTGAAGCTTTAAATGAAGCAAATGCAAGTGAAATAACATTTAAACTAGCAGATAAATACACTACTTTTAAAAGACAAGTTTGTTAATTTGTTTTTCATTTAATCTTTTTTAATTGTTTCATTGCTAAAATTAGTTTTTTATTTTTTATTTTTTATTATTTATTAATTCTTATCTTATTTTATCTTATTTTATATTTATTATTTGTAAATTTAGTTATAAAAGTATATATAAAATTATTTATATATTATTTTAATAGTAATTAAAATTATTTTAGCTAAATTAAAACTTTAAATTAATTAAATTCTAATAAAAAAATATTTTCTAAGAATATAATAATATTAAAACTTAAAAACAATACAAAGTTATTAATATTATAATTTTTATATTTATTAATAATTAAAGTATTAACAATAATTGTTAAATTATTTTTATCTATTTTATAAATTATTAAAGGTTTAAAAATGAAAAATCTAAATTTTAAAATAAATAATATAGGATCAATCAATAATGCAGATTTAGATTTAGGGAAAATTAATATAATATCTGGAGTCAATGGGAGTGGTAAAACCACTTCAAGTAAGATATTATATTCTTATTTAGTTTCAAACACTTCTGAAGGAATCGATTTTCATAATAGATATATTGTTAACCTTTTTGATAAATTATTAAGGTTTTTACATATTAATATTGAACCTAAAATTGAAGATAAATTAAATGATGAAAATAATAATGATATTTTTCGTAAACTTCGTTATATTGCTGAAATTTTTAGAAATTATTACTTTTTTGATGATTTTGATGAAATTTATATGATATTAGAAGAAATTGAAAATGAAGTTGAAAAGAAGTTAAATTCAAAAAGATTTAATGCCTTATTTAATAATCTAAAAAATAATTTATCAATGGTTGAAAATACAAATAAGCGAATAAATTTTATATTTCATAAATTACTTAATAATGAGTTTAATGAAGATTTTAATTTTAATGATTCTTCTTATTTAATCTTTAATGATAATAAATTTAGTTTTCCTTTAAATGAATCAAATACTAATGGTAATTTTAATAATTTCCATGTTAATGATATTTTTTATATTGAAACGCCATATATTCTTGATTTTAATAACAAAAAACCTATTAATAATAGAAATTCAGATTTATTATTTCATCAAGAATCTTTAATTAATAATTTATATTCATCAAATTCTAATAAATCTGATGAATTATACTTTGATATTCCAAATATTAATGAAAATACATTAAAAAAAATAAATAATATTATAAATGGTAATATTTACTATGATGATGAACAAAGGAGTTTTATTTATACTTCTGACATAGGTTATCAGTGTAATATTAAAAATACTGCCGCAGGAATTAAGACAATTGGAATTTTACAAAGATTACTATCTAATGAATTAGATACTAATAGTTTCATAATAATGGATGAACCAGAAGTTCATTTACACCCTTCATGGCAATTAAAGTTAGCTGAGATAATTGTTCTTTTATCCTGTGAAAATAACATTAATTTTTATATAAATTCCCATAGCCCTCAATTTATTGAAGCTATTGAGGTTTATTCTAGAAAATATGGATTAGAGAATGATACTAACTTTTATTTCACTAAGATTCATGAAAATTCTTATCAATATGATTTCATTAAAGTAGAAAAACAAAATTTACATCTATTATATAAAGATTTATCTGGTTCTTATTCTATTATTGATGAACTTAGTGGAAAATTCCTTGCAGATGATTTTTGATATTTTGAGGGGGTTATCTTATTAATCAATCTGCACAATATCAAGAATTATTTGAAACGCTTCTTAATTCTTTTAGAACTGATGAATTTTGTAAAACTATCACTGAAATATCTCGTTCAAGAGGTGGGCATCAAAGGAGTGCTGTTGAAAGTGAAATTAAATTGTTATCATTTGATGATTTAAAAGATGAGGCAGTAAGGTATATTTCAGAAAATGAAAGTAGGAATATTAATTCTTTTAATAGTGTTGATGGGCTTTTTTATTTTCATGATAGAAATAATCAATTAAAATTAATTTTTATTGAATTTAAAACTTTTTCTGATACTGAAAATAATAACTTTTCACTTAATCAAGAGTGTAGTAATAATGAACATTGTTGTTATGTTGATATTATTGAAAAATTAGAAGAAGAGAAAAGTAAGAATAATAATATGGTTAAAAATGAAATTAAGAAAAATTTAAGACTTAAAGCTTTTGAATCGTTATATTCAGTTTTTCCTTATTTGATTGATAAATTTTCTCATATTGGCAATTTGTCTGAAAGAGATAAAATGGGATTAAAATATTTTCTTTATAATGCTCCAAAAGCTTTTTATGTTGTATTTAATGATTTTACAGAAAATAATGAATTTTCAAGAAGAATATATAATAATGAAGACTATTTTAATATTACTAAGATGTCTAAATATCCCTATGATATAGTTAAAACTTTAAATGATCGTCAATTTATGTCATTTATTGAAGAAAAGATTTAATAAAAAATGAATGATTATTAAGTCTTATTCACTGATTAATTATTTTCATTATGTTTATTTTTTTAAAATACATTTCATAATCATAATTATTTATAAGTTATATTTTAATTTTATTAATTTTAATTTTATTAGTCCTGATAATAATAAGTTTAATAAGTTTATTTAAAATAATCAAATTGTTTGAGGGTTTGTTTTGCCAATAAAGATTTTAGATAATAAAAAAGAATTTGTATACAAGGAATTAGAGGATAATATTAAAAAAGGATCTAAACTCTCTATAATTTCTGGTTATTTTACTATTTATGCTTATTCTGTGTTAAAAAAGAAATTAAATAATATTGATAATTTGCGTTTTATTTTTAAAGAACCAATTTTCTTAAAAGCCAATAAAAAGGAAGTTCGTGAGTATTATATTGATAATATTAACCCTAAAGATATTTTTGGAAATGAATTTGAGTTAAAACTTCGAAATGAAATGACTCAGGGGTCAATAGCTAAGGATTGTGCTGAATGGATAAGGAAGAAAGTTGAAGTTAAATCATTTAAAACTTCAGATACTTCTCAACCACGGATGATTTATGTGGATAATCCTGATGGAGATTCTTTATGTATTAATGGGACTCCAGATTTTACAACCGATGGTTTAGGGATTACTCCTTCTAATCGGACAGATGTAAATACTGCTTTTATTAACGAAGCTTCTAATTCTACATTTTTAGATATTTTTGATGATTTATGGGAGAATAATCAGGAATTGGTGGATGTTAAAAATCAACTTTTAGATGAAATGGAAGTGATTTATAAGGAAAATCCTGGGGAATTTATTTATTTTGTTTCAATGTTTCATCTTTTTAAGGAGTATCTTGGGGAGTTAGATGATGGAAATATAGTTCGGGAAGGAACAAGGTTTAAAGAAACTTCGATATGGAATAAATTATATAAATTTCAAAAAGATGCTGTTATTGGAGCTATTGATAAGATTGAAAAATATAATGGTCTTATTTTAGCTGATAGTGTTGGTTTAGGTAAGACTTTCACTGCTTTAGCCATTATTAAATATTATGAACTTCGAAATGACCGTGTTTTAGTCTTGGTTCCTAAAAAACTTCGTGATAACTGGACAATTTTTACTCAAAACGATAAAAGAAACATTTTTGTTGATGATAGATTTAGATATGATATTTTAAATCATACCGATTTAAGTAGAGATAAAGGTAAATCTGGAGATATTGATTTAGCTGGAATTAACTGGGGAAACTATGATCTAGTTGTCATTGATGAATCTCATAATTTTAGAAATAATCCTGCTGTTAATGATCGTCAAACGCGTTATGAAAAGTTAATGGATGATATTATTAAATCTGGTGTTAAAACAAAGGTTTTAATGTTATCTGCAACTCCTGTAAATATTAAAATGACTGATTTAAGAAATCAAATTAGTTTCATATCAGAAGAAAATGATAAACATTTAAATGATATGGGTATTGATAGTATTGATTATACTTTAAGAAAAGCTCAAGAAGTTTTTAATAATTGGTCTAAATTAGAAGATGAATACAGAACAAGCGAAAGATTTGTTAATATGATAAATATGGATTATTTTAAGCTATTGGATACTTTAACAATAGCAAGATCCCGTAAACATATTGAAAAATATTATAATATTGAAGAAATCGGAAAATTCCCAAAGAGATTAAAACCTATTAATAAATATGCAGATATTGATACAAAAAAAGAATTTCCAGAAATTAAAGATATAAATTCTATTATTAAACAACTTAAATTAGCTATTTATGCTCCTACTCATTATATTCTACCTCCAATGAGAGAAAAGTATGCTGATTTATATGATACTGATGTAGGAGAACATGGTTCTACTTTTAAGCAATCTGATCGTGAATCTCAACTTGTAGGTTTAGTTAGAATTAACATGTTAAAACGTCTTGAAAGTTCTATTCATTCATTTAAATTAACTATTTCTCGTATTTTATTTAAGATTAATGATATTTTAGAAAAAATATATAGTGGAATATCCTATGATCCAAATATTGATATTAAAGATATAGATCCAGAACAGGAAAATTATGATGAATTAATGTTTGGTAAAAAACAGAAAGTTTTATTTCAGGATATGGATTTAGTTAAATGGAAACAAGATTTAGAATTAGATAAAAAAAAATTAAAACAAATTTTATCTGATAGTGAGAAAATTAAGCCAGAAAGAGATAAAAAGTTACAAATATTAAAAGAAATTATTCAAGATAAAGTTAATAATCCAATTAATGTAAATAATAATAAAGAAAATAAAAAAGTAATTGTTTTTACAACATTTGCAGATACTGCGAAGTATTTATATGAAAATATTGCTTCTTGGGCAAAGGATAAACTTAATTTAGATTCTGGAATGGTTACAGGTTCAGGATCAAATAAAACAACCTTAAAGCTTACAAAATCCACAGATATTAATGATATTTTAATGAATTTTTCACCTATTTCAAAGGAAAGGGAAAAAATCTATGGTAATGATGAAAAAATAATGAGTAAACAAATAGATATTTTAATTGGAACTGACTGTATCTCTGAAGGACAAAACCTTCAAGATTGTGATTTTTTAATTAATTATGATATACATTGGAACCCTGTTAGAATTATTCAAAGATTTGGAAGAATTGATAGATTAGGTTCAATTAATAATGAAATTCAATTACTTAATTTCTGGCCAAATATGGAATTAGATGAGTATATTAATTTAACTAGTCGAGTAGAAGATCGTATGGTTATTGTTGATGCAACAGCCACTGGAGATGAGAATATAATTGCTAAAAATACAACAACTAAGGTGGTTGATTTTAGAGAAAAACAACTTAAAAAATTACAAGAAGAAGTTGTAGATTTAGAAGATGTCTCTGGAGGAATATCAATTACAGATTTAACTTTTAATGATTTTAAGGTTGAATTAATGGAATATATGAAAGACCATAAAAAAGAATTAGAGGATGCTCCAAGTGGAATTTATTCAATAGTTAAAATTGATGATGATTTGAAAGAAGAACTAAATCCTGGAGTGATTTTTTTACTTAAACAAAGTAAAGGATCATCAGAATCTAAACAACAGAATCCATTAATTCCTTATTATTTGATTTATGTAAATGAAGAAAGTTCAGTAGTTTTAAATTATAATAATTCAAAGAAAATCATGGATTTATATAAAAAACTTTGCACTGGAAAAAGAGAATGCTTTAAAGAACTAATAGCTATTTTTAATCAAGAAACTAAGCATGGTAAGAAAATGGATAAATATTCTAATCTTTTAAAAATAGCTATTGATAATATCTTAGATAAAAAACAAGATTTAGGAACAGCAAGTCTTTTTTCAAAAGGTGGAACAAATCCAGTTAAAAATGATATTGTAGGTTTAGAAGAGTTTGAATTAATCACTTTTTTAGTTTTAAAATGATTTAATATATTTTGATATGTATAACATATTTTTATTGGTTTTATTGAGTATATTAATTTTTATTAATTTTTATTAATTTTTATTAATTTTTATTAATTTTTATTAATTTTTATTAATTTTAAGATGGAATTATTATGGAAATAAAAGAAATATTTAATGTTCCAGATAGTTGTAGTGTTGGAACATTTATTCCTAAAAAACAGTTTTATGAATTTCAAGAGCTAAATAATAGAGATAGAAATATTTTCATAGAGTTAATTGAAAAAATCAATTGGCTATATACTTTAAAAGAAAAAAATATTAGAATAAGTCCATATACAAATAAAAATAGAGATTACTGTGAAGTAGAGATTATTCAAATAATGTTAAAAGAAAATAAAAATATTACAAATAAAAAAATTGAAAGAATCGCAGATATTATTTTAAGAGGAATTCTTTATCCATTGGTTTTAATTTTTCAAATAAATAAAAATAATGAAACAAATATTAAAATAGCTGTTAGTCATATAAAAAATCATCTTTCTGATTCTTCTAAGATAACTTTAGACGGAATAATTTTCACAAACTGGATAGATTTAGAAAATCTTGATGAAATTGATTTAAATTTATTTAATTCATTAAATATAGAAAATTTAAGTTTTTCTCATTTTTATAAATTTTATAGTGATATTGTAGATAATATTATTATTTATAATGCTTCAAAAAATCTAGAAAAACAATTAGATGTTCATTTAAAAGATTCGAAAGAAGTTAAAGATATTTATGATGAAATTAATGATTTAAATAGAGAAATTAAATTAAAAAAAAATCAAATTACAAATGAAACTCAATTTAATAGACAAGTTGAGATTAATATTGAAATTAATGATTTAAAAAATGAAATTAAAAGTTTAAAAGTAAAATTATCAGAATAATATTTTTTAATTAATTAAACAATTTCAAATATTTAAAAATAATTTAATTATTCATAATAATAATTTAATAATAATTTTAATAATAATTTTAATAATAATTTTAATAATAAATCAATACACAGTTCATTACTTAAAGTTTGTAACAGTCAATATATAAAATAAATAGTTATAAAAGTTTCGTAATTCACTATAATAATTAACTTATTGTTTTTTTTTTTTATTTTTTGAAAATCTTTGGTGATTTAATGGAGTTTAAAAAGAAAAAAAAATGAAAGAATTAATAGATTATATTATAAACAAATGGGGAAATGAAGGAAATCTTTGGAGAACAACATTATATGAGATTTTATATTTTTCTGATTTTAATTTTTATGAATTAAATGAAAATGCTATTACAAATGAGAATTATAATAAATATCCAAGATGTCCAGTTCCTGTTCGTTTTGTAAATTTAAAAAAAGAGCTTGTTAATGAAAAAAAGATTGAAAAAATAGAAAAATATCCTTTTATGGGTGCAATACACAAAGGATTTAATTATAAAAGTTTAAAATCTCCAGATATTAAATTACTTAGCTCTAATGAATTAAAAATTGTTGATGATGTTGGAAATAAATTAATTAATATGAATACTGATGAGATTAGTAAATATTCTCATGGAGACCTTCCATGGATGGTAGCCGAAGAATTTGAAATAATGGATTATTGTTATGTTTTTTATATGCTTAAAGATTATTCTCTTAGATCATGATTAGTGGTTAAAATGAGTAATAAAATAAATGATCGTTCTAATTGTCAGTTTTTTTATACTAATAAATTTAGAAGAGAATATAAAAAATTTAAAAAGAAATGTAAATCATTAGAAGATGATTTTAACCGTTTTGAAGAGGTATTAAATATATATAACTTTATATTTTAAGGAGGTATTAGTAATGAGTTATATGGTGCATGAATGGATGAATGCTGAAAACTTATCTGAAAGATTAGAAATATTAGTATTTCTCCTACAAGTAGATTTAGTTAAAAACAATGTAGATTATGAGTTGCCTGAAGATTTTAAATATTTGCAATTTGATTCTAATAATATTGAACATATTAAAAAAGCAAAAGAATTGCACAATTACCTATATGTTGAAGCTGGAAGATTACTGGATGAAATGACTGGAAAAAATTATGTGACTACTTCTCACAAGATACCAAATCCTTATGATAAAGAAACTGTAGAATAAATATCGAGGATCTTTTTAAAAATAAAGTGAAAAATAAATAAAATTTCAATTTTTCAACTTAAAATTTTTAGCCAACTATTCAACAAAAAGTTTCATGACCTGTTCAAAAAAATTTTTAATATACTTAAAAAAAGAGTATATACATAGTTATCTACTATTAACTATGCCAAGAGAATTATATTAGAAACATACTTCTAAATCAATCAAAAATATTTCAAAATAGATAAATAACTATTTAATCAAATTTTCACGGACTTTGCTGTTGGATAAAAAATATCAAAAAACAACCAAGAAAATGACAGTTTCTTTTTATTAAATAAGAAAATTTTTATAAACTATAAAAAACATAATTTTATTTAAAACTAATATATATTAATATGATGATAATATGATAATAGAATAAATAAAAATTTTTAAATTGTTTAATATATTTGATATCTCTTGTATTTATTTGAATTTTTTTTATTTCTTGAAATTTAATTTGATATTATGAAATCTGAACTTAAAGTTGAACCAATTAAAAATGGAACAGTTATTGATCATATAACTGCAAATAAGTCATTATATGTTTTAAATATTTTAAATCTTCCTGATGATGAAACTACAGTTACAGTAGCTATGAATGTTCAATCAGAACAGATGGGACATAAAGATATTTTGAAAATTGAAAATAGAGAATTAAATAAAGAGGAATTAGATAAAATATCATTAATAGCTCCTCTTTCTTCAATTAATATTATTCGTGATTATGAGATTGTTAAAAAAGATAATGTTCATTTTACAAATGAATTAAAAGGAATTCTCACTTGCACAAATCCTAAATGTATAACTAATACAAATGAGCCAATTACATCTATTTTTCACATAGTTAAAACAGATCCTATCACTTTAAGATGTCATTATTGTGAAAGAGATTTAGATGCAAAAGATATTGATTTACAATTTTAAATGATATTATTAGTTATTTAAGTATATTATTGTTTTAATCTCTTATTCTATATTATTTGGATAATAAATAGCTATTATTTTTATTATTATTTTTATTATTTTTATTATTATTTTTATTATTATTTTTATTATTATTTTTATTATTATTTTTATTATTATTTTTATTATTATTTTTATTATTATTTTTATTATTATTTTTATTATTATTTT
>JAISIT010000089.1 GCA_031261915.1 Candidatus Methanoflexus mossambicus | reverse complement strand
AAAGAAGATTATAATTATGAAATATCATTAGAATTAGCAGAAGGTATTATTATGGATTTTGATAAAAATAATAATCCAATAGGGTTAGAGATTTTAGATGCAAGTAAATTTTTTAAAGTTCCCAGTAAACAATATTTAAGTAATTTTAATTCTGTGAATATGACTGTGAAGATTACTGAAAAGACTATTTGTGTTGCTCTTAAAGTTGGTTTTAATGTTCATCATAAACAAGAGTTTAGTTTAAATGATGTTTTAACTATTAATAATATTAATGCTCCGATTATGGAAACTTCAATGGTCATAGCTTAGGATGATTTTATGGGAATAGTTAATTGTTTTTAGCTATTCTCTTTTTTATATGACTAAAATATGATATGTTAAGTATTTTATTTTTGAAAAAAAATAGAACAAAAAAAGATACAATTGCTAATTACAAACATTATTATTTTTAATTATAAACTATCATAAATATATTCATACTCTCAAATTATTTTTTCACGACTTTTAACATTACGATTATAATATTCTTTAATCATATTAACACTTTTTCTTAAATGTTTAAGACTTAATATTTAGACGCCCCAAAAGAAAAGGTGACTAAAACTAAATATTTTTCAAATTTTATAAAATATTTGAAGAGGTTTAAAAATGTGGATTTATAGGATATGGTTAATATTACTTATTCTTTCAGTTATTATAGTTTATATTATACTTCCAAATGTGAAATAAACTGAGAAATGTTACTAATTAAGATAATTCCAAAAGAAAAAGTGAACCAAAATAAAATTAAATGTAAAAGTTTAAATATTAATTAATACATATTTAGAATAAATAAATATGAATTATTTAGATGTGAAAATATTTTTGAGTATAGGATAAATTTATCTTTATATTCTAAAAATAACAGCTTAAATATTAATTAAAATTCAAAAATGTTTTGGTTTTTATTTTGTCTAATTTATAAATACTTTTTTTTAAAATTAAACTTATTTTAACTTATTTAAGATTATTTAAGCTTATTTAAATTTATTAAAGGATGATTGAAATGGTTGGGTTAAAAAAAGAAAAAATGAAACAAATGTTGCATTATATAATACATAAATGTCAAAATAAATCTAATTTTGGTAGAACAGTATTATACAAATTAATGTATTTCTCTGATTTTAACAATTATGAAATATATGAAGAACTAATCACCAATGAAGATTATGTTAAAAGACACAGAGGTCCTATTCCAGTTAATTTTGATTCTTATTCTCATGAATTAGAAGATGAAGGTAAAATATTTAAAAAAGATAATCCTATACATACTCCTACGGAAATATTAAATCAAATTCATTATTATTCAAATTCCACACCAGAAACAAATTTATTAAATAATAATGAGTTAAATGTTATTGATTCTGTTATTGATAAATTATCTAATATGACTGCAAGAGAAATAAGTGAATATAGTCATGGAGATAAACCTTGGAGAGTTGCAGAAACTATAAAGAATTAGATCCAGAATTTGTTTTTTATCGTGATGATGAATATTCTGTGAGAGAATATGATGATTGAATTTAAAGAGTATAATAAATTCAATGAAGATGTTGAATTTATTTTAAGAAATAATAAGTGCAACAGTCTTATAAATGACATTGAAAACTTTAAAATAGCTTTAAAAGATACATTATTGTGGAATAATGGAAAAATTCGGAGTATAAAACATATAAACATATAACTGGTTTAAACACTAAATTCCCTATTTTTAAAGTTAAACAATTTCGTTGTAAATCGATTAATAATGTTGCAGATCAGGTTTTAGACTAATTTTTGCTAGACGGAGCATTATCTTTAATATATTTTATAGAATTTTATTATAAGAAAAAAGATAATACTGATTTAGATAAATATAGAGCTATTGAAGCTTGTGATTATTTTTGTAATAAAATATATTAAGATATTACATAGTATTTTTATATATAATATGAGTTATAAAATAATATGCTGGTGAGATATATGATAAAAAATTTTAAAGAATGGAGAAAATGTGCTGCAAAATTAAGTGATAAAAACATAACTGTCAAAGAATCAATTGAAATCAAAAAACAACTAAATGAATATGAAAAAAAAAACATCCCCAAAGGTTTCGTGAAATGGCTGAAGCAAAATGGAGTGGCAAAGGTTTAAAAGTTATTCATGCTGATGGAACAGTTACAATTCTTTAATGAAAGAAAAGAAACAGCAAAATTAAGATTATGAAACACTTTTTTTAAATATTCATAGAATTTTTGAAAATGATACTTATACATTAAACATACTCCAATTTTTACCATTAACTATAAAATGTGACATAAGAATCAAGACGTAAACTTAATGATTTTCTGTTTTAATTTTTTTATAAAAAGAGATAAAGGCAAAACCAATTTTTTGAAAATCATGGCTCTCGTATGGCTTAGCTTGCACTAGAATGATTTGGTCAAAACTTTTTTTTGGAAATTATGGGTTTTATGTGCCTTAGCTTGC
>JAISIT010000313.1 GCA_031261915.1 Candidatus Methanoflexus mossambicus | reverse complement strand
ATTTAAAGTATTAATCTGATTATTTAAATCATTAATACTATTTTCATTATCAGAAATATTTTTATTTAAACTATTAATTAAATCATTGTTTCTAAGACTTTTGTTTTCATTTTCCAAATCCATTAAATCCGTTTTAAGTTGATTAATCTCTAACAAACAAGATCTTACAATTTTTTCCAATTTTTCACTATCGTCGTTTTTAAGTCCCATATATATCTCCAATAAAACTATTTAAAGAGCCCATAACAAATTATAATAAAATAAAACAAGTATTAATAAATCTTATTATATTTTAAAAGTTAATAAATTAAAAATAATAAATTAATAAATTAAAAAGATATAAAATAAAGAATAAAAGTTTTAAAAAAACCTTAAAAATTATAAAAAATTATAACTTATAATTATAAAATTTGTAATATATTAAAATATTTATTTAATAGTATTTAAACTTTAAAGAGAAATAAATAGAAAATATTGATTTTAATACTATTTTTTAAGGAATTAAACATAAATTTACTCCTAATTTATAAAAATTATTGAATCAAGATTATTAAAAAAAATAGTGATTATTAAAAAAAATAGAGCAGGATAAAAAAAATAGAACATGTTGAAAAAAACAGTAGAGATTAAAAAAAGTAGTAGAGATTAAAAAAAATAATAGCTATTAGCAAAATCAAAGCATATTAAAAAAAATAGCTACGATTAACAAAAAATACGATTATTCTAAATTTATACTCAAAAGAAAGTTAAATATTTATATATTAAAATTTAATTTTCTATTATGTTAATAAAAAATAAATTAAACTATTTAAATGCAAAATTAAAAGATTTTAATCAAATATATCATGATTCAAAAGGAATAGTTACTATAGAATACATATTTTTAATATTATTCATGGCAATAATAGCTATTAGTATGATGCATATATTTCAAAATCTATTTAACTCAATAGACGATATTGAAGAGAATGTTGAAGGAAGAAAATTATTAAACTCTATTTTAAGCATAATAAACAATTTAAATTCATTAAATGAAGGATATGAAAAAGAAATTAACTTACCAGAACAAATAGCCAACAATAGCTATTCAATAAAAATAAACTCCGATTGTATTATTCTTGAAACAAAAAATAAAAAAGGAATGTCAATGATATTTCCTATAAATTTAGTTGACAGTAATAATCATACAATAAACGAAAGAATAATTTATAGTGGAGAAAAATACATTTTTAAAAAAGTAAAAAATGAAAATAACCTTGATTCAATTTATATATACAATATTATATCAAATAATTAAAGTATTTTAAATAATAACTATTTTAAATAATCAATATACTAATTAATTACATAATACTTAATTAAATTATTAAAATAAAAGAATTTAAGAATAATAATCAAATTTAAAAAGAATACGAAATCTTAAAAACAATAGCATGGTTTAAAATAAAAAGGAGGAATAACAATAGGAAAAATTAATAATAATTTAGATAAAAAAGGACAAATAGCTATAGAGTTTATTTTATTTATATCAATAATATTAATTTTAGCATTAACAGTTTTACAAATTGCAAATGAAGAAAATGAATTAAATAAAGTTATGATTTCAGCAAAATCTGGTGTTATTTCTGGTATGAATATGAATAATATGGCAATTTATACAAAATCAACTTTTGATAAATATTACCTTGAAAATCAGAATTTAACCTACACAAAATCAATGAAATTAATTAAAATAGATAAAATTAACAATGGATTTGATGAAGAATATCAAAAAAAGAAAATTCAATTAAAAGTTTATATTTCATGCCCATATTTAACAACAACCAAAGAAAAAAATGCTGCAGGAGATAGAATCAATTATTATCTAAGAAAAAGCATAACTGATACATTTAACACCAGTGAATTATCTAATTCATTATATAATCCTTCTTTTTCAAACAATTATATATTTACAACTGCTAATGTTCAATGGATATGATAAAATCATGATAATGAAAAAAGAAGTAAATCAAATAAGAGAAAAAAAGATAAAAAAAAAGATAAAAAAAAGATAAAAAAATAAATTAAAAGATCGTGGCAAGAAAATAAAGGTTAAAATGAGAAAACATAGTAAAAAAACTCTTTAAATTTTAAAAATCCTGTTAAAGTTTGATGTCCAATAATAGAAGGCATTAAAATAGCCATGATTATTCCCAATATTCCAAAAATTATTCCAATTGCCCAAATAATACGAACTGCCTTTTTTTCAGAAATAGGTTTTCTTAAAACAAAACGAATAAGAGATTTAAACCCTTTATCAGGAATAATCAATTTTCCTTCTTCATTTACTTGAGTTGGATTATGTTGTTGTCTGTTCATAACTCCAGCACTATAAAATTTCATAGTAGCGTCAATGATATTTGGAATTAAAATTATAAATGCGATTAATTTTAGTCTTCCTATTACTGCAACAGTTGCAATAGTTGCTCCTATAATTAAAGTCCCTGTATCACCAGGAAATACTTGTGCTGGATGTTTGTTATAATATAAAAAAGCAAATAAAGCACCTAACATAGACATACTAATAATCGCAACATCATATTTACCTAAAATAATACAAGAAATTGTAAGCGATGTCATAGCAATGACACCAAGCCCTGTTTCTATTCCATTTAATCCTGCAAGCATATTAGTTAAATTTGAAACAATAGAAAATGCAATAGGTATTCCTATTAGATATATAAGTCCCACATTAGGTGGTGCGATTAATAATAATGGTAAACCTGCTAAAAATAGTAAAAAAAACTTTTCTTTTGATGATAATTGAATTAAGTCATCAACCATACCAATAATTCCAACTAATAATATTACAACTAAAGTTAAAGTTAATTGAAAAGTTATATATGGATGTAAGTATATTCCAGAGAAAATACCAATAATAAATCCAAAAAGAATCCCAATTCCACCCATTTCAGCAACAATAGGTTTTGATATCTTATGAATATCCTTTCCAGTTATATTTGCAGCTTCAAGACGACGAATAATCAAAGGCATTGATAAAATAGTTATTAAACAAGACAAAATACCACAAATTAACGAAATAACAATAATTTTCAAGTTAGAATCTAAAAAAAATAATATTTCCATTTAATCACCAAAATTAACATAAAACAATACTCTATTTTCACAATAATCTTTATTTAATATATAACTATTATTTAATATATGATAACTTATCATTAATCTATTTATTGCATTAATATTATTTTATTAACAATTCTATTAAAATTATTAAACTTAAAAACAATATTAATTCATATTATTATAATTACCATATTTAAATATTAACATTATTAACTTAAAAAACAACACATAATAACATTATTAAAATTAATACTCTTTGTATTAGTTTAATTTTATAGAATTTAAATAGTAAACAGTCCTAATAGGAATATTTTCTTTTTTAGCTATTTCTTTTGCTTTTAAACCCTCAAATTTATATTTTTGAACTTTTTCAATGAAATCATTATGGAATTTTCGTTTTCTAATATTTTCTGTTGAAGATTTATCAGAACATTTTGAATTTAAATAATAAACAGTTTTTAAAGGAATATTAAGTATTTTAGCTATTTCTTTAGCAGTTTTATCTTTTTTAAATAAACGGACAACATTCTTACATATTTTTTCATCATATTTAATAGTTCCCCAATTATTTTTAATTTCAATCTCAATTCCCATAGAATTTAATGCTTCAAAATATTTTTTAGGAATTCTATTATAAATGCTTTTTGGACATGTAATGAGTTCTAAATTTGGATATTCATTCAAAAATCTAACAATCTCTTTTGAAGATATTTGTTTAGACGAATGAATACTTTTTATGTCTTCATTTACCATTTTAATCATACATAAAGTAAATAAATAAAATAAACTAAACCAAAACTATCAAAATATTTAAAATAATATATTACTACCAAAACTATTTAAAATAATATATTAAAATCTACCAAAATATTTAAAATAATATTAATTAAGCTATCAAAATAAACACAAAATATATATCTTTATTAATCTAAATTTAAATATATGGAACTTAAAGATGTAATTTTTATTATAATAGCAATCCTCTTAGGAGTAGTCGTATTTCAAGTATTTATGTGGATTTTACCCATAGTAGTTATTCTTTTAATAGCCATTGTAATTTATGCATATTTGAAATCTAATTTTCTTAAATAAGATTAAATTAAATGATTTAAATAAGATTAGCATTATTTAAATCATTATAAGCCGAAGTTGCAGCAATAGCTCCTTTAGAACATGCAACTACCCATTGTTTTAGTCCACCAGTTATATCTCCTGCAGAATAAATGAAAGGAATATTGGTTTTTTGTAATCCGTCTGTAGAAATATAGCCATCATTATCTAAGTTCACAGCTATTTTTTTAGCCAAATTATTAATCGGTACTAACCCAATACTTATAAAAACACCATTAGTATCTATTTCTTGAGTTATACCGTCAGTATTTTCTAAAATAACAGATTCAACAAGAATATTGCCTTTTATTTCTTTAATATTTGAATTTAAAATAGTTTTAATATTTTTATCATTTAAACGCTCTTGTAAATATGCTTCAGCTCGAAGTTCATCTCTTCTATGAACTAAAGTAACTTTTGCTCCAACATTTGCAAGAAAAACAGCTTCTTGAACTGCACTATTTCCTCCACCTACCATTAAAACATTTTTATCTACAAAAAGTGGACCATCACAAGTTGCACAATAGCTAACTCCTTTTCCAATAAACTCTTCTTCTCCAGATACTTCTAATTTCCTATGTTTTGTTCCAGTGGCTAAAACAATGGATTTAACTAAATAATTATCTTTAATTGTAGTTATTTCAAAATTATAGTCATTACTACCATTATCCTCATCATTATCATGATTATTATCATTTAATTGATTAATTTCAGTTACTTCTTCATTTTCATGGATAATAGCATGTCTTTGTGCTTGTTTTTTCATTTTAGCAATTAAACTTAAACCAGCAATAATTTCAAAGCCAGGATAATTTTCCATTGAAGGAACTTCTAAACCTAAACCCCCACATATTGCTTTATCAATCAATAAAGTTTTTAAACCTGCTCTTCCAGCATAAATAGCTGCTGTTAATCCTGCAGGTCCTGCTCCAATAATTCCAATATCAAATTCTTCCAAATTACCACCAAACAAACAATTCAATTAAGTTTAATCAATATAATTAATTTTATCTTAATTTCATTAATCATATATCCATTTAATTAGTTTTATAATATTAATTTAATAATAATAGTGAAAATACACGACTAATCATAATAATTTAGTTAATTCTTCTTTAATTATAGTATTAACAATTTTACCATCAGCTTTTCCTTTTAATTGCTTCATAGCCATTCCCATTAAAGGACCCATAGCCCCCATTTTCCTTTCTTCAACCATATTCTTATTTTTATTAATAATTTCAATAATAATCTCTTTTGTATCATCTAATGAAAATAATATTAAATTTAAATCCTTAGCTATTTCAATAGGATTGATTTGATTAATATTTTTAGAATTATCATTAATGCAAGTAGCTATTTTACGAACAACATCAATAATACTATTTTTAGCTATTTTATTATCATTTAAAAGAATAAAAACATCTTTAATTATATTTAAATTGTTATTTTCATCATTAGAAATTGAATTATTATTAATATTATCATTATTTCCATTAAAAAGAATATTATCAATATCTAAACCTTCTCGTTTTAATTCTTGAATAGAATAAGCAAAAAATGATCCTAAAACAGTTGAATCTACATCTATCTTTGATTTAATCCATTCAAATTCCCTGACATACCCCCGTCTAACAAGTTGATTTGCAATATCCTCACTTAAATTATACTCTTTAATTATTCTTTCTTTCTTTTCAGCTGGAAGTTCAGGTAGATTATTTGAAATATCTTCAATTTTATCTTTATCTATTTTAAAAAGAGGAATATCAGTTTCAAGATACATTCTATTGGATGTAGGTAGTGGTCTCATATATTCACTTGTTCCATCCTCAAGAGCTTTCCTTGTTTCTTCCAGAACACCTACAAATGCCATTTTAGCTCTTCGTATAACTTCTTCAAGTGCAGAAATAGCTACATCCTCATCATGTGCCACAATAACAATAGCATCATCACTATTTATATTAAGATGTTTTTTCATAGCTTCAACTTCATCACGTTCAATGCCATAAGCAGGTAATTCATCAGTGTGGAATATTCCCATAACTCCACGTTTTTTAGCATAACTTGCAAGTTCAGTTCCAAATCTTCGAGTATTTTGACTGCCTTTTTGAACTTCAACACCTATTAAACCAGAAAATCCTTTAAGAACAATACCTTTAACTGTTTTTGCAGATTTTATAATTTTTGATTTTGAAATAGAAAAAACTTCAGTTAAATCATGAATTTCATCTAAAACTTTCGCATCTCTTTTAATAAGTTCTTCTTTAATATGTATAAGATTTAATTGTCTATCCACTTCTAATTTAGCCATTTCAGGAATTAAATCTAAATTTTGAACTCCTTTTAATTCAACACGAGCACCATTTTCTATAGAAATGTTTAAATCTTGTCTTATTGTTCCTTGTCCTCTTTTAACATTGGTGCTTCTTAAAACTTGACCAATCATATAAGCAACTTCTTTAACTTGCTCTGGATGGTGAATTGAAGGATCTGTTGTAATTTCAACTAAAGGAATACCTAATCTATCTAAACGAAATGTTGTATGCTCATCGTTATCCGTAGCTATTCTTCTTGCTGCATCTTCTTCTAAACAAAGATTTTCAATTGCGACTTTCCCTTGTGCAGTATCAAGATAGCCATTTGTAGCTATTAAACTTGTTCTTTGAAATCCTCCAGTGTTACTACCATCAATAACCTGTTTTCTCATTGTATGAATCTCATCTACAATGTTCATATTAAAAAGAGAAGCTATTGTGATAGATAATTCAAGAGCTTCCTCATTTAAGTTATGAGGTGGTTCATCATCACTTTCAACTAAACAAGTATGATTATCAAAGGATTGGTAATTAAAATTAAGTTTTCTCATTGATTCAGCAAATGCAGCCCTATCAATTTGTCCTAATTCACTTTGAGTTGGACGAAGCTTACGTTTTATATTTAAATCTTCTTCAATATCAATAAGCTCTGTTGGACATGGACAAAATAGCTTAGATTTAGTATTAAGCTGTTGATGTATTTCCAATCCCATTTTAAGACCTAATTCATCCCAATTCATGAAACACCTAATTATAAACAAATATAAACAAATTATTTGAGTAGATTAAATTATTTGAGTAGATTAAATTATTTGAATAGATTATTTAATTAAATTATTCAATATAAATTATTCAATATAATATTATTTAAGCATATTTATAAAAATTTTAAAAATTATTAAATATAAACTTTTAATATATAATATAATAATATATTTTTTATTTTATTATTAAAATTTATTATTATTAATATTATTAAATTTAGTATTAATACTAATATTAATTACAATAAAATAAAAATAGAAAAGTTAAAAATAAATTTAAAAAATAAATTTAAAAATAACAAACATAAGCACAAATAAAAAAAATAAAAAAATAAAAAAAATACGATAATATGTTTAATTTTAAAATTAATGGAAAAAAATTGTCTTTAATATTTTTAACAATTTTTTCTATGATAATTTCATTTTTTATCATCTACATTAACTCAAATTTTAACACTTTAACTGGTGTAGATGTTTATTTATATTTAATGTATAGTTTAAAGTTTGCAGGATTTAATGTTGGATATGATTATATAATACCTAATTTATCACCTTTAATTCCTTTTTTAAACTCTCTTGTTTTTAGATTAGGTTTTATTAGTGAAGACAGTATTATCGTAATAACTGGTTTATTTTACATATTAGGAGTAATATCATCTTATTTTTTATTTCACCTTAGATACAACAATTTAATTTCAACACTTGGAGCAGTTTTATTTGGAACTTTCTTCATAGTCTTGTTTTCAATAGCTAATGGTTGTTTAGATATTCCATGTATAAGTCTTTCAATTTTAGCTATTTATTTAATATTAAAAAGAGAAAATAATAAAAAATATTTCTATTTAGGATCAATAGTATTAGCATTAGCATTTTTAGCAAAATTCACAGCATTACTCATAATAATGGTTGTTTTAATTCATTTTTTATCAAAAGAAGATTTCATAGAAAATTTTAAAAAATATATTAAAACCCTTTTAACAGGTTTAATCCTTTTTATTTTAACAATAACTCCATATATGACTTATTTAATATTGAATTATAATGATCCATTAGCATTTTTAAGTTATGCTGAAGCTATGGGTGTAATTGAAGTTAAACCAGAAATATTCCAACAACTTTTCTTTTACATTTATAGAATTCCTTATATTATCGCATCTCATAATTTAACAATAGCATATATATTTTTAACTATTGTTTTAATTGGAATTATTGTTTTAACATATAAATTCATTTTAAAACAAAAAAATACATATAATTCAATTAATAATTTTAAAAATAATAATAATAATAATAATAATAATAATAATGATAATGATAATGAAAATAGTTTTAGGATTACAAAAGAAAATATTCTCTTAACAGTTTCTTTAATTCTCATTATATTCTCTTTTATATTAACATACTTTATTCCTTGGAAATTTACTGAAATTTTGTTTTTTATAGCTATTTTAATTTTTTCTTACTCATTTACAAAAATTAAAAATAATTCCTCAGATAAAACCCTTTTTAAATTTTTTAATATTGATTTAACAATGTTTTCATGGTTTTTTGTATATTTAATATTCTTTACAACACGTATTACCAAAGGAGATAGATATTTTATTTCATTTTTACCTCCATTTATCTTTATTTTATTATTTTTTATAAATGAATTATCAAATGAATTTAATAAACTAAAAACATTTATATTAAAAGGTTTTACAAGAAATAACTTATATTTTAATAAAAATTCAAATAAAATTAAAAACTCTTCACGAAAATTAAAAAATAACATAAAAAATAACATGAAAAACATTATAAAAAATAAGATGAAATCAATAGATTTTAAAAAAATTATACCTATTTTATTGATTATTTTATTTTTATTTTCAACTATAAGTTTTTTATCAATTAATAGACATCAAGACATTATTGATAATGAAAAAGAAACAGTTATATGGCTAAAAAATTATGATACACATTATAATGATAAGGTAATCATTTCAGATTCTCCATTTTACACATTTTATCTTAAAAAAGAAATTAGTTTATTAACAGAAGATGTAAATTCAAATAATATAGCCGATTTTCTTAAGAATAAAAATGCAAGCTATTTTATTTCCAATTTAAACCGTTCAAAAAATATTAATGGTTATACCGTGATTAAAACCATTGGAAAAGTAACAGTATATGAAAAGATAAGAATATTAAAAATATAAATAATTAAAAATAAGTATTTTAAAAAATTAAATAATTAAAAATAAGTGTTTTAAAGAATTAAATAATTAAAAATAAGTATTTTAAAAAATTAAATGAAAAAAAATCAAGACTAAAGAATGTCTTTTTTCGTAAGAGATTGAATAGCTAAGTAGATGGGATATAAATTGTTAGTAAACTTATAATATCCACTTTTCTTAGATCCATGATAGTCTAAAATTTTTAATTTTCTTGCTACACTTAAAAAATCTGTAAAAACTTTTACTTCCTTTTCATCTAAATTCATTGAAAAATCTTTTTTTTTGAAAAAATATTCTTCATTTAAATTGTTTGAAATGGCATCAATAGATATTCTTTCAAAAATGTTTAAGTATTTAGAACTTCTTATTGATTTATCAAGGAGTGGTTGTAAATATTTTTTACCAATTTCATCTCCTGCAAACATTATTCCAGATAAAGCATCATCATAACGGACAATATCTGAATTTGTCATGTAAAATGTTCCATTTCCTATTTCCTGCATCATATTTGGTAAACCAGATGAATATTTAACTAACAACTTCATTGCATCTGGATCTACGGTTAAATCGATCTTATTAAATGTTTTAAAAAAGAAATCATTTATTTCATTATCATTTAAACCTTTAAGTTTAATATGTGAAAAAATCCTTGAAAAAGAGGGATTGTGTTCATGAATCATTTGTAATTTTTCATCGTATCCTGCTAAAATAAAAGATATTGGTGCTTTATTTCTAAAATTTGTAAATAAAGTATCTGAAAAACTTTTATACCAATTTGCAAATTCGGGATTATCACTTAAACCATTTATATCATCTATAATTAAAATTAAACCATTTTTATTATCAAAATTTTCCATCAAATCAACTAAAAAATGTGCGAAATTATCTTTAAGATGAGTTAACATTGAATTGCTGGGTTTAAACTTGAAAGAAGTTCCAAAAAGATTCACACTTTCAATATTCTCTTTGAAAGCTTTTTTAATTTTCTCAAAAAAAGATTCTTTTTGAAGGTTATCCAGTAATGTTTCAATTATTTGTTTAATTAATGATTCCACATCATGAACTCCATCATTATAAATATGCACCCCAACATATTTTAATTTACGTTCAGCATAATCCTTAAAATAACTTGCAAGGGAAGATTTTCCCATACCTCTTGATCCAGTTATGAAAAAATGTTTAGGATTCCCATATTTTGTTTCTTCTAATATTTTAATGTAAGTTTTTAAAATATCCTCTCTCCCTTCAAAATTTTGAGGACTAACAGGTCCATCAGGATTAAATGGATTAATTTTTTCTTTCATTATAATCTTATCTCAAACTAATTAATATATTCAAAATAGAACTAATAATTCAAAATAGAACTAATATATTCAATCATAATAGCAATATAATACTAATGCTTAAAAATCATTATTAAAAGTTTAATATGCTGATTTATATATTTTCAATATAATATAGAGTTTTTCCATTTAATACTTTTTCTTAATTATTTATTAATTTAGTTTTTAATTTATGTTTTGCTTTTTTTTATATTTTTTATATTATTTAAACTTTTTTTTTATTTTAAATGTCATATTTTTTTCTTGTTTTTTTCTATAATTGTTTTTAAATTTTTATTTTGGATTATAGTTACTTTTTGTTATTTTAATTGTTATTTAAATAAGTATTTAAGGTTTAAATTACATATATTTTATA
>JAISIT010000310.1 GCA_031261915.1 Candidatus Methanoflexus mossambicus | reverse complement strand
TTTATTTTAGTTTATTTTAGTTTATTTTAGTTTATTTTAGTTTATTTTAGTTTATTTTAGTTTATTTTAGTTTATTTTAGTTTATTTTAGTTTATTTTAGTTTATTTTAGTTTATTTTTATGTAATGGCTTTTAATAGTATTTATTTTGGTATTAATTATATTATTCTTTTTGTTTTTTTGATTGAGTCATATATGAACCAACAGCAGCAGTAATAGCTGCAATTTTCTTTTCAGAAAGGAAAGTAGATTTTAAACGGTTCATTCTATCTAAATCTTCTTGAATAACGATATACATTTCATCTTCAATACCTTTTTTATTATCATCAACAAAATGGGTGTTAAGCTCTCCATTTAAGAAGTTTTGATTTTTCATTATTGCTTTATGGAAAGGTAAGGTTGTTGGAATGCCTGAAATAACATATTCACTTAATGCTCTTTTCATTCGACTAATAGCTTCATTTCTATTTTGTCCTCCAACAATAAGTTTTGAAATCATAGAATCATAATTTGCAGTAATTGTATAATTTATATAAACTCCACTATCAATTCTTACACCTGGACCTCCTGGAGATCTGTATCTTGTAATTTTTCCAGGGTTTGGTTTAAAATCATTTAAAGGATCTTCTGCATTAATTCTACACTCAATAGCATGACCTCTAACAACAATATCCTCTTGAGAGTATGTTAAATCATTTCCAGAAGCTATTTTTAATTGTTCTTTAATTAAATCTACATTTGTTATTATTTCAGTAATAGGATGTTCAACTTGAATACGAGTATTCATTTCAAGGAAATAATACTCTCCATTTTCATATAAAAATTCAACAGTTCCAGTGCTACTATAACCAATATGTTTTGCAGCTTTAACAGCACTTTCACCCATACGTTCTCTTAATTCATCAGTCATAATTGGTGATGGTGCTTCTTCTATTAATTTCTGATGTCTTCTTTGAATAGAACACTCCCTATCTGCTACATGAATAGTATTTCCATATTCATCGGCTAAAACCTGAAATTCAATATGGCGAGGTTTTTCAAGATATTTTTCAATAAAAACAGTAGAATCTCCAAAGTATTTAAGAGCATCCTTTTGTGTTGCTTCCATTGCACGAACCATTTCTTCTTTTTCATAAACCGCTCGCATTCCAATTCCTCCACCACCAGCAGAAGCTTTAATAATCACAGGAAAACCTATGTTTTCAGCTATTTCAACAGCTTCATCAACATCACTCACTCCCTCTTCGGTTCCTTCAATTATAGGAACTCCTGCTTTTTTCATTAATTGTTTTGATGTTATTTTATCTCCCATAGATTTTACAACGTCAGCATTAGGTCCAATAAGTTTTATACCATGTTTTTCTGCTTCTAAATTAAGGTTAGGATTTTCAGCTAAAAAACCATAACCTGGATGTATTGCTTCAGCACCAGTTTCCAAAGCAGCATTTATTATCTTGTCGATATTTAAATAGCTATCTTTAAGAGAAGCACTTCCAAGTAAAACCTTCTCATCAGCATAATTAGTGTATAATGACTTTTCATCAGCTTCACTATAAACAGCAACACTTTTAACATCTAATTCACGACAAGCTCGCATTACACGAATAGCTATTTCGCCTCTGTTGGCAATTAAAATCTTATTAAACATAATAACCAGTTTATTATTTTCATTTTAAGAAATATTAGAATAAATTATATTTTCACTTAAATTATTTTATTAAAAATAAATATATACTATAGTAAATGTTATATATTTCTTATTTTAAATATTTTTACTAATTATTAACTATCTTATTTATTTTAATTAAAGTTATAAAATAATAAAAATTTATAAAATAATTTTATTAATTAAACATGGAGTTTGAATATTATGAAAACATTAAAAGTTTATATTGAAAATTCTGTCATTGGAGGATATTTTGATGGTGAATTTGAAAATGCATCTAAGATACTTTTTGAATATTTTAGAAATGGAATATATAAACCAATAATTTCATCTCATGTAATGTTTGAATTAAATAATGGTGCTTCACAATATGTTTTAGATAACTTAGACACTATAAATTATGAATATATTGAATTAAATAAAGAAATGGAAGATTTAGCAGAAATATATCTTAAAAACAATATTGTGAGCGAAAATATTATGGGGATGCATTACATATAGCTATTGCAACTGTAAGTAATGTTGATGTTTTAGTAAGTTGGAATTTTAGACATATTGTCAATTAGATAAAATTAAAAAATTTAATTCAGTTAACTTAAATCAAAATTACTCTATTTTAGAAATAAGAACTCTTATGGAGATGATTAATAATGATTAATGAAAAAAAATTAAATGTATTAGAATTTAAAAGAAAATTACAAGAAAATGCTTTGAAAAAAAGTGGTGCGAAAAACTTACATGAATATGTAGAATATGTAAATAATTTTAGTGCTAAATTTAAAGCAAAAAAAATTAATAAATAAATATGTTATTCTTTATTTTAACAATTTAAGTTTTTAATTTTATAAAAAAAACAATATGATAATATGGCTAAAGTAAATACAGCAGAAATAGGTTTTGAAAAACAAATATGGGAAGCAGCAGACGAACTTAGAGGAAATATGGATGCATCAGAATACAAACATATTATTTTAGGTTTAATATTCTTAAAATACATTTCAGATAAATTTGAAGAAAGATATAATGAACTATTAAGTGATGAATTATCAGATCCTGAAGATAAAGATGAATATATGTCAGAAAACATATTTTTTGTTCCAGAAGATGCAAGATGGGATAAAATAGCTAAAAATGCACATACTGAGGAAATTGGAACAATAATAGATACTGCAATGAGAGAAATTGAAAAAGAAAATAACTCTTTAAAAGGAATACTTCCAAAAACCTTTGGAAAATCAGAATTAAATAAAACAGTTCTTGGAAATGTGGTAGATATTTTTACAAACATTAAAATGTCAGAAGATGGAGATAAAAAAGACATATTGGGAAGAACCTATGAATACTGCCTATCTAAGTTTGCAGAAAACGAAGGAAAAAAAGCAGGAGAGTTTTACACTCCAGCAAGTATTGTAAAAACTTTAGTTGAAATATTAAAACCCTACAAAGGCAGAGTCTATGATCCATGTTGTGGAAGTGGAGGAATGTTTGTTCAAAGCAAGAACTTCATAGAAAATCATCAAGGAAACATAAATAATATCTCAATATATGGTCAAGACTCAAATCCAACAACATGGAAAATGGCAAAAATGAATTTAGCTATTAGGGGAATAGAAAATGATTTAGGAAAACACAATGCGGACACATTTTTAAATGACTTACACCCAAGACTTAAAGCAGATTTTATCCTTGCAAATCCACCATTTAACTTAAAAAAATGGGGTCAAGAGAAATTAGAAGATGATGTTCGATGGCAATATGGAATTCCTCCAAAAAGCAATGCAAACTATGCCTGGATTCAACACATGATTTATCATTTAGTTCCAAATGGGAGATTAGGAATAGTCCTTGCTAATGGATCACTATCATCAACAACAAGTGGAGAAGGAAAAATAAGAGAAGCTATTATAAAAGATGATTTAATAGAAGGAATAGTAGCACTTCCAACACAGCTATTCTACACAACAGGAATCCCAGTATGTCTATGGATAATAAATAGAAATAAAAAACAAAAACAAAAGACACTATTTGTAGATGCAAGAGAAATGGGAACAATGGTCTCAAGAAAACTAAGAGAACTAACTGATGAAGACATAAAAACAATAGGACAGCTATTTGAAGACTTTGAAGAAAACAAGTTAGAAGAAGAAAAAGGATTTTCAAAAATAGCTACAACCGAAGAAATAGCTAAACATGACTATATTCTAACCCCAGGAAGATACGTAGGATTTAAAGACCCAGAAGACGATGGAATACCATTCGAAGACAAGATGAACGAATTAACAAGTGAGTTAGATGAGCTATTTAAGAAATCAAATGACTTAGAAAAAGATATTCGTAAAAGCTTGGGGGAGATTGGGTTTGAGTTTTAATAATACTCTTTAAAATATTATAATAATTATAACTAATAGAATTATAATAGTTATAACTAATAGAATTATAATAATTATAAATAATAATAAATTTATATATTTTAATAATTGTATTATATGATGATTGGTGAAAAACATTAATGAAAAAATTTAAGTGATTAAAATGAGTGATGAAATAAAAAATATATTTAAAGTTAAAAATTTTGGAGCAATAAATGAAGCAAACATTAATATCACACCATTAACTATTTTTGTAGGTCCAAATAATTCAGGAAAATCATATTTGGCAATGTTATATCATATATTTACATCAAATACCATAGAATTAAAGATAAATGAAATTTTAAAAGATTTTCCAAAATCTTTAAATAATGGTGATCTTTTATTTGTGCAAAATTTAATTACAAAATTTACAGATGAAAATACTGAGAAATTAGAGGAATATTTAGAAAATAATGATAATTTAAATTCTAAACCATATAAAATTGATTTAAAAGATATTGAATCATATATTATTGATATTCTTGAAAAATTTTATTTAAATTATGTTAATGAAGAAATAGAAATGTTTTTCAGTGGAAAAATTAATGAATTAATAAATTTAAAACCTGCAATTGAAAATATATCTAATGGTGTTTTTATTAATTATAATAATATTCGATTTGAAAATAAAAATAATGAACTTAAAATTACAGGTATTGATTTTAACAATATTAAAGAACTTTTAAATTTAAAAATGAATAATAGTCTTTTTAAAATTAATATCACTGAGGGAAATATAGAATTAAACATAGATATGGAAAATTTAATTCCATATTTACAAGATAACAGTAAAGAATCATATATAAAATTTATTTGCAGATTTTTATTAACCGAAATAACTAAACAAATATTAATAGCTATTATAAAACGAAAATCGTATTATATTCCAGTTGAAAAAACTAATGTGATTCATGACTTTAAGAAAATCCTTTATAAACAATCTAAAAATATTAATAATGGTTATTTGAATATTCAAAAGAATTTAGCTGAAGACTTTTTATTAATGGACTATACAGATGAAGGTGATTTTTATAATATGGCTCAAAAATTAGAAAATGAGCTATTTAATGGAAATATTATAGTGGATACACAACAAGGATTTCCTATTTTCTTATTTTACAGAAAAGACGGATTAAAAGTGCCAATTGAGAGAACTTCTTCATCAATAACTGAATTAACAACATTTATCCTTTATTTAAAAAATATGCTAAAAAAAGGAGATACAATAATAATAGAAGAACCAGAATCACATTTAAATCCTAAAAAACAAAGAATTTTAGTTAAATATATAGTTCAATTAATAAATCAAGGATTAAATATTATTTTCACAACGCATAGTGATTATATAATTGAACAAATCAATAATCATCTTAGACTTAATAATATGAAAGAAAATAATACAAAATTAAATTTAATGAAAAAATATAATTACACAAATGATGATTTCTTAGATCCAGAAAACCTTAGTGTTTATGCATTTAGAAAAACATTTAAAGAAGTGGAAGATTACTCATATAATGTTCATAAAGTATCTTTTAATGAATTAGGTATTGAAATAACTGAAATAATGGAACTTGTAGATGATTTATACAATGAATCAGAAGAAATTATTGATAAATTATTGGAGTGAACAATTTAATGAAAAATAAAAGAAAAGATCCAGCAAAATCAATAGAAGAATACATTTTAAATAATTCTAAGTTTAATGACAAATGTTTTAAAGATAAATGTAAAGAAAAAGGTTGTGGGCTAAAAGGAGCAACATCAAAAAGCTATTTGATATTAGATGGTGATGAAATAGAAAAATTAAAATCAAAAAAGAAAAGTGTAGATTGTATCATAATTAAAAATGAATATAACGATAAAAAAATAACTATTCTATTTATTGAACTAAAAACTGGAAAATCAAAAATTGAAGACATAAAAGAAAAATTCGAAAACAGTTTTAAAACATTCCATGAAATAAATCAAGAAATAAACTTAAATAAATTCAATCCAGAGTTTATATGCATTGGAATGAAATTTAAAACCCTTCATGAAAGAAGAAAGAAAAGAACAACATTAATTAATACATATCAAGATAATAAAAAGAATTTTAAAATAAAAAATTGTGGTTGTTTGATTAATGAGCTATTTTAATTTTTATTTATTGTTAAATTCTATTTTATATAAATACACTATTAATAAATCAAATAAATTAAAAAGAGATATTAATAAGAGTTTAGGTAATTAAATTATAACTTGAATAAAAAATTAATTTTTTAAAAGAATATGATAAATAATGATTTAGTTACAACATTTGTGAGGTATAATAAATGAGAGATATAGTTAAATTAGAAAAATTAATTGAAGATGGTAAAGTTGTTGTAAAATTAGTAATTCCTAAAAATGATGGAGGTGTGCTTATAGATTTGTCTCCATACAGAGTTCAACTTAATTTATTCACAATTTGGAAATCTCAAACTATTAATTTTTTAAAAAATAATTTAAGTCCTGATAATCATTTCTTAAAAGAATTCACTGATAAAGTTATGACAAATCGTCTTAATGATGCAGAAATAGGGGTTGCTTTATTAGAAGGATTGATTCAGGAAGTAAAAGATGAAAATATACAGAATAATGAAAAACATTTATTAATGCCTATTGAAAATGTCATTAATATTTTTGACAGGTTTGAGAGTATTGTATTAAGTTTACAAACACGAAGAAATAGTAAAAAGGATTCAAATAAACAACCATTATTAATTAAAGAAGAATTAGACTTACAATATCTTTTGGAAGCATTATTATTAGTTTATTTTGATGATGTTAATCCTGAAGAGTCAACACCAAGCAAAGGGGGTATTAGTAGTAAAATTGATTTTTTAATAATTGATGATAAAATAGCAATAGAAACAAAATATGCAAGTAAAAGTTTAAGTAATAAAAAATTAGTTGAAGAACTTAATGATGATATTGGTAAATATTTTGAGCATCCTAATTGTGAAACATTACTATTTTTCATATGGGATGAAAATAGACATATTAAAAATCATCGTCGGCTTGAGAAAGACTTTACATTTAAAAAGGACAATAAAAATGTACAGACATTTATTAGACCTTAAATCCTCTTGTTTGTATTAATGTGCTAAATTAATGTTTTATAAATTATGTTTCATATTAATAATTTGGTGGAGTATAATGCGAGAACTGAAGAATATTTGCAATTTAATTAGTGAAAAAATTCAAATTAATAATAAAAATAATGAAATTGATTCAAATATAATATCAATTAATAATTATGTTTCTACTGAAAATATGATTCCAAATAAATGTGGAATAGAGAATGCAGAAAAGATGCCAAATATAAAAAATATTAACAAATTTTCTAAAAATGATGTTTTGATTTCTAATATTCGTCCTTATTTCAAAAAAATATGGTTTGCAACTCATGATGGTGGATGTTCGACAGATATTTTAGTTTTCAGAGCTAAAAAAAATATTAATCCTTGTTTTTTATATTATGTATTGTCTAATAATTCTTTTTTTGATTATGCAACTCTTACATCAAGAGGAACTAAAATGCCAAGAGGAGATAAATCTGCAATAATGAAATATATTGTTCCAGATATTTCACTTAAAAAACAAAATAAAATAGCTCAATTTTTGAGTAATATTGATAAAAAAATTGAAAGCAATAGAAAGATAAATAAAAATTTATATAATCAAATTCATTTAATTTATAAAAAATGGTTTATGGATTTTAAATTTCTTAATGATGATAAAAATTCTTATATTGAATATGATGGAGAAATGATCTCGTCTTCATTGGGTTTAATTCCATTAGGATGGGAAATTGAAAGTTTAGGTGATGGTGAATTATCTAAGATTATTGGATCTGGAATTGATGATTTTAAAGGATTTAAATATTATATTGCAACAGCAAATGTGACAAATACTGAAATAGATAATGATTTGCCTAAAATTACACAAAATAATAAACCAAGCAGGGCAAATATGCAACCAATATCTAAAAGTGTTTGGTTTGCCAAAATGAAAGATTCTAGAAAATTAATAATGGTAGATAACTATTCTAATGAATTAATAGATAATTGTATTTTTTCTACAGGTTTTGCGGGATTACAATGTAGTGAAAATAGTTTTTATTATATTTGGTCTTTTTTACTTAGTAATCAATTTGATGTAATGAAAAATAATTTATCTTTAGGCACGACTATGCAAGCAATAAATAACACAAATATAAAAAAAATTGAAATAATATCTCCAGAATCTAAAGTTCTTGAAAAATATAACTTAATAATCAAACCATTCTTTGAAAAAATACATGAAAATAACTCAGAAAATCAAAAATTAACTAAAATAAGAGATATTTTACTTCCAAAATTAATGTCTGGTGAAATTGATGTTTCAGATATGGAAATTTAAAAGATTTTTAAATCATAAAAGTAAAAATTTATAGATATTTGTATCATAACATAAGCTATGTTTATTTTTATTTTAAAAAGATAATGGGTTTTAATTATGGATTATGAAAACTGTGAAAGAATTGCTATTATTTTGGATACTAATATATTACATAAAAGTAGAAAAAGCATAAATAATGTTTCAAAACTTCCTTTAAAACGATATGATGATGCTATTTTTATGTTAGAAATAAATGATATGATAGAGTATGTTAATATTTATATTCCTGAAATTGTACTGTTAGAATTATCTAGCCAGAAAATAACTATGCTTGAAAACCAGTTGGAGGATTTAAAAAAACTTTCAAAAGAATTTAATAACATTCACGAAGTTAATATTGAAGGACATGATGAATTTAATATTAAAGAACATATTGAATTTATTAAAGATGAAGTATTTAGGGATGTTAACTGTATCAAAATTCCTAAAAATAGAGACGACATGTTTAATTATATATTAAAAATGTCTTTAGATAAAATACCTCCATTTAATATAAATAAAGACTCTGATCCAGGATTTAAGGATTCTATACTTTTTTTGTCAATTATTTCTTTTGCTAAATCTGAAGAATTTGAAAAATATGTTTTATTTAGTAAGGATAAAATTTTTAAAACAAATGAAAAGATTATGACGAAAATTTTTAAAGAAAAAACTGGAAAAAAATTAGAAATAGAAGAAACTGAAGATGTACAAGGATATATTGCAAATAAATTTGGTTTACTTGCAGATTTTTGGAAATATTTTCACAATAATTTTTATCCTTTTATGGTTAATGAAATGAATGAATTTAAACATGTGAAAATTAATAATGATGGAATAATATTCAATCAAATAAATGATAAAGAATGTGAAATTACTTTAGCTTTTTCTCAAGAATTTGAAGACAATATAGAAATAGATGATGTTTCTATGACTATTATTTTTAAAAAAGAAAATGAAAAATGGACTAATGATTTTGATATTGATTACTTTAAAGAAGAAATTATTTATTAATAACTCATTAAAAGTATATATTATATTGAATTAAGTTAAATTTTTATTTATCTTACATTTGAATTTGAATTTATCTTTTATTTGCTGTATTTTGTTTATTTTTTTGATATTGTTTGGTTATAAAAGAAGTGATGCAACAGAAGGTTTTTTTACAGGAGTATCTATATTATTCCAATATATTTTTTCTATTAGTAATTTAACATGATGTATCGCAATAGCTATTTTATATTCTGGATAGAATGTGAAAGGAATGTTATATTCATAGCATAAGTCTATAAATTCTTTTGTTTCATTTTTTAAACAAAATTCTAAGCAATAACCTTCTCTATGTTCATAAATTTCTTCATAAAAATTAAAATTATCCATTAACCATTTTTTTGTGTCTATATTTGTGTCTATATTCATATTCATATTCATATTCATATTATTCACCTCAAAATAAGAATATTCTTTTTCTTTATTTTTTTATTTTTGTATATTAATATTTTTTGAAATAATTTTCTATTTAAATAAACATAAATAAACATAAATAAACATGTTTTTATATTTTAATTAATAAATTAATATTAATAAAGTTTATTGAGGGATTAATATTTCTTATGCTGAAAATAATTATGAGGATGCAATAATTGAGTTGTTTTGTGATTTGGGCTATGAATATCTTTTTGGTCCAGAAATAGAGAGGGATTATCATCTGCCTTTTTATGAAGATGAATTAATTAGTAGTTTAAGTAAAATTAATGGTGATTTGCCTAATATTGCTATTAGTGAAGCTATTAATAGATTAAAGGATATTGATGCTGGTAGTTTAGTAGATAAAAACTCTAAATTTGCTTATTATCTTCAAAATGGTCTTTCAGTTAGTTATCTTGAGTGTGATGAGGAAAAACATGTTGTAGTTAAGCTTATTGATTATGATGATGTTGAGAATAATTCTTTTTTAGTTATTAATCAATGGACTTTTGTGGAATATGAAGAAAAGCGACCAGATATTGTAATTTTTATTAATGGTTTGCCACTTGTTGTAATTGAACTTAAATCTCCGTCACGGGAAGAAATTGATGCATCGGAAGGTTATTTGCAACTTAAAAATTATATGGATAAAATACCTTCATTATTTGCTTATAATGTGTTTTGTGCAATTAGTGATTTGTCTGTATCTAAAATTGGAACGATTTCTGCTTCTGAAGATAGATTTATGGAATGGAAAACTGTGGATGGAGATTATGAATCTACACAGTATGCTGATTTTAATACTTTTTTTGAGGGCATTTTTGATAAATCACGATTTTTAGATATTGTTGAAAACTTTAATCTATTTTTTAATGAAACTCCAAGTAAAATTAAAATATTGGCTGCTTATCATCAGTATTTTGCAGTTAATAAAGCTGTTGAATCTACTTTAAATGCCATTAAATCTGGTGATGGAAAAGGTGGGGTCTTTTGGCATACTCAAGGTAGTGGAAAATCTTTGTCAATGATTTTTTATACTAAAAAACTTCAAAAACTTTTAGAATCTCCTACTTTTGTAATTATAACTGATAGAAATGATTTAGATAATCAATTATTCTTGCAATTTTCTAAATCAGAAGATTATTTAAGGCAATATCCAATACAAGCACAAAGTAGAGGACATTTAATTGAACTTTTAAACAATAGGGAAGCTAATGGAATTTTTTTCACTACTATGCAGAAATTTGAAGAGTCCTCAGAGCCATTAACAGATAGAAAGGACATTATAGTTATTTCTGATGAAGCCCATAGATCCCATTATGGTTTAGAAGAGAAAGTTGACATTAAAACTGGTAAAATATCTGTTGGAACTGGAAGAAAAATCAGAGATAATCTTCCTAATGCTACTTTTATTGGTTTTACTGGAACTCCAATCTCTCAAAAGGATAAAAGCACAATAGAAGTTTTTGGAAATTATATTGACATATATGATATGACACAATCTGTTGAAGACGGAGCAACGCGACCTATTTACTATGAAAATAGAGCTATTCATCTTAAACTTGATGAAGAGATTTTAAATGAAATAGATAAGAAGTATGATGAGTTATCTAATGAAGCAGAGCAATATGACATTGAAACAAGCAAACATCAACTTTCAAAGATGGAAGAACTTTTAGCTGCTCCAGAAACCATTGAATCATTATGTAATGACATTATTAGTCATTATGAAAACAATAGGGAGAATTTACTCACAGGTAAAGCTATGGTTGTTGCTTATTCAAGACGAATAGCTATTGAAATATATAAAAAACTATTAAATTTAAGGTCTAATTGGATTGATAAAGTTAATGTTGTTGCAAGTTCAAGTAATAAAGATCCAGAAGAATGGCATGAGATTATTGGAACAAAATCACATAAACAAGAGTTAGCAAAAAGATTTAAAGACAATGAAGATCCATTTAAAATAGCTATTGTTGTTGATATGTGGCTTACAGGATTTGATATTCCTTCTTTAGCTACAATGTATATTTTTAAACCAATGAAAGACCATACATTAATGCAAGCTATTGCAAGAGTAAATAGGGTTTATAAAGATAAAGAAGGTGGTTTAGTAGTTGATTATATTGGAATTTCAGGAGCTTTAAGAAAAGCAATGAAAGATTATACTCTAAGAGATCAAAAGAAGTATGGGGATATGGATATTGCTAAAACAGCATATCCAGTTTTTAAAGAGAAATTAGAATTATGTCAAAACTTTATTCATGGTTTTAATCATGGGGATTTCTTTGGAGATAGTAATTTAAAACGGGCAAATGTGATTAAAGGAGGAATAAATTTCTTTTTGGCTAAAAAGAATGAAGAGAATAAAGAACTTTTTATTCGTGAAGCTTTAGCTTTAAAACAATCATTATCATTATGTAAAAGTATTGTTAAAGAGAAAGAAAGATTGGAATCTGCATATTTTGAAGCTATTCGGGTTTCTTTAGTTAGAATTAAAAAACCAGGATATAAATCCCTTAATGAAATTAATAATGAGATTAATAATCTTCTTAAAGCCACAATAAAAAGTGAAGGAGTTATAAATATCATTGAAACATCAAGTGATGAGATTTCACTTTTTGGGGATGACTTTTTAGAAAGAATTTCACAGATTCCAGAGAAAAACTTAGCTATTGAACTTTTAAAGAAATTGTTAAATGATCAAATTAAAACTTATAAAAGAACAAATTTAGTCAAATCTGAATTATTTTCCGAGCTATTGAAAAATACTATGAATCAGTATATTAATGGGTTAATTAAATCGGAAGAGGTCATAGTGGAATTAATGAAAATAGCAAAGGATATTAAGGATGCTGAAAATGAAGGAGAAAGTTTAGGTTTAAATCGTGAAGAAAAAGCATTTTATGATGCATTAACAAAACCTGAGAATATTAAGGACTTTTATGAAAATGAAATATTGGTTGAAATGACAAGAGAGTTAACCGATGCATTAAATAAAAATAGAACTATTGATTGGCAGAAAAAAGAAAGTGCCAGGGCTAAAATGAGGTTGATAATAAAAAGATTACTTAAAAAGTATAAATATCCTCCTGAAGAATGTAAAAATGCTATAAAAGTAGTTATAACTCAGTGTGAATTGTGGACAGATTATGAAATGAATATTTGATCTTATCTCTTGGTTTTAATAATTTATAATGAGATAATATGTGATATGGTTAATATTTAATTTTAGTTTCATGATTTTTTAATAGATACTTATTATTTATAATTTTAAGGTTATGTTTAATTATGAAATCTATATCTAAGAAAAAACATTTAGAAATTTTACTTGAAAAGGTTCCATCACATCCAGTTCCTAAAGTTGAATTTGAACAGTATTCTACACCATCAAATATTGCTTCTGATGTCTTGTGGAATGCTTTAAATTTTGGAGACATATATAATAAATCAGTTATGGATTTAGGTTGTGGAACTGGTATTTTCACGATAGGATCAAGATTATTAGAATCAAAAAAATCATTTGGTATTGATATTGATGAATCAGCTATTTCTAAAGCTATTGAGTGTAAAAATAATTTTCATTTGGAGAATATTGATTTTTTTGTTAATGATTTGAATGATTTATCTAATTATATTAATGATTTAGATGAATTGTTTAAAAAATATCCTTATTTAAAAGATATTGATACAGTTATACAAAATCCTCCTTTTGGATCACAATTAAAATCTAAAAAAGGAGCAGATAGAATTTTTATTGAATTAGCTATGACAATTTCTCCTGTTGTTTATTCTTTCCATATGAAAAATACTGAAAACTTTGTTATTAATCTTTTTAATAAATTTGGTGGAGAATTAACCCATAAATTTTCTTATAAATTTACAATTCCAAAAATTTATGAATTTCACACATCAGAAATATCAACAACAGAGGTTACTGTTTTTAGGTTTCAATCTTTTTGAGAGTAAGATTATTTTTTGATAATAAAGTTATTTTTAAGAATAAGGTTAATTATTAAATTAAATAATTTAAAAAATAATTTAAAACTAATTTTTAGTTAATCATAAATCTTTCACTTAATTATAACCTTTTTACTTAGTTATAAACTTTTTTTGAGTATAAACTTTTTAGTTAATTATAAAATTTTTAAATCAAATAAAAATTTTTTAGTTTTTTAATATATTTTTTTTATATGTACTGAAAAATTTTTAATATTTTAATTTTATTTTAAATTTTTTTCATTATTTTTTAAAAATTCTTTCGAAACATTTATATATTAAATTGGTAAATATATAATAATGTATAAATATTTTGTAGCATAGCTACCAGTATTATAGTTGATATAATATTGAGTTTGTGTTTTCTTTAAGTTTGTTGTAATTAACGAGGATAATTATAAAATATATTTTTAATTATTTTATTTTGAGTTAATTTATTTTAATTATTTTATCTTAGTTAATTTATTTTAATTATTTTATTTTAATTAATTTTTTAATTTATTGTTAAAATATATTTTTATATTACATTTGTTAATTAATGATAATATTTAATGATAATATTTAAATGTATTAAAAATAAATATTAATACATGCAAAAAAGACAAATATCTATTTTTTTACCTGACTCTTTTCTTAGTGAAACTAAGGATTTAAAGCTTAAAACTTCTAAAATTGGAATAATTGGAAGAGCTCTAGCTATTTTTCGAGTTAATAAGGTTATAATTTATAGAGATATTTCTAGCCACAATGAGAATCAGAGTAGTAATCAAAAAGATGGAGATTTAATCGCCAAAATTTTAGATTTTATGAATACTCCTCAGTATTTACGAAAAAAAGTTTTTCCTCTTGAATATGATTTAAAACATGTAGGAATCCTTCCACCTCTTAGAACTCCACATCATCCAAAGGAGCTTGCAGAATTAGGAGATTATAGGCAGGGGCTTACTGTTAAAAGAAATAAAAAAGGAACTTTTGTAGATATTGGTTTAGATCAATTGGCTTTTTGCAAAGAGCAACTTACTGTAAATAAAATTTTTAGCTTTAAAATAATTAAGTTTGCTAAAGAGATAATTGTCACACCTGAAGAACCAGATGGCATATATTGGGGATACGAAATGTTATCCACTCATAAAACTCTTAAAAATAGCTTAAAATTAATAAAACCTGATTTTGTAATAGAAACTTCAAAATTAGGAATTGATATAACTACTATTTTTAATGATTTAGAATCTAAGATTAATGATTCTAAGAGTATGGCTATTTTATTTGGTGGTCCTTATTCTGGAGTATCAGAAAATATTGAAAGTAGCTTATGGGATTCAATAAAATTAAATTCTGTTCCATTTCAGGGAACTGAAACTATAAGGACAGAAGAAGCTGTTGTTTCTACTCTTGCTTTATTAAATGTCTTAATTTCTTAAAATCAATATTGCCTTTTTTTAATTCAGTGATTCATCTAAATGCAATAATTCATTTATATGTGCGATTAGTGTACACTTAGATAATTTACTTACCACTAATATTGCTTAACAATAGATAATTTGCCAAATCTTTAGACTTTTTTTAACTATAATTATTTATTTTAATCTAATATTTTGATCTAATAGTTTAATTAATATTTTAATCTAATATTTTATATTAATATTTTAATTAATATTCTATCTAATATTGTTTTTGATAAATCAGGCATATTGTTTGAATAATTATATGATAAATTCTTTGAATGTATTAATATTATTATTTTTTATTATGTATTTGTCTATTTGTCCGATATTTATTTGTCCGATATTTGTTAGAGTTTATAAGTGTTTTAATATCTAATATTTTATTTAAGGTATTATATTTTTAAATTTTCACGAAAAGGTAAAAATATGATATCTTATGGATTATATAATAATCTAATGATTGATATTTATGATTTTGAATAATATGATGTTTTTTAATGTTTATTCGCATTTTTAAATATTATTAATTCTAATATAATGGTCATAGATTATTATGATCATATAGATATATAATCATAGTAGAAATTAGATATTATTATGGAATATATAGCTTTAAATGCTTATTTCATATGTTCATTTTTATTTTTATTTATCATTAAAACTTAAATAAACTTAATTTAAAAAACTAAAATATTTTACATATTTATATAAAAAAATAAATTTATTATATAAACTAAATTTATTAAAATTGATCAATAAGCTATTTAATTTAATATTTGTTAATATTTGTTAACTGTATTATTAATTTATTATTAATCTAAGCTATTGATTAATTGGCTGAAATTAGAGCTATTAACTTAAATTAAAGCTAATAAACTAAATATTTATACACAACGAATCAATGTTTAATTTAAACATTTGGAAAATAATGAAAAATACAAAATAAGGAGGTAAATTAATGGTTAGACATCATCAACCAAGAAAAGGTTCAGTAGCTTTTTCTCCAAGAAAGAGAGCTAAAAAAGAAACTCCAAGGATCCATGCTTGGCCATCTGAAGATGAAAATAAACTTTTAGCCCTCGCAGGTTATAAAGTTGGAATGACTCATGTCATTTTAGTTGATAATGATAAGAATTCCCCAACTTTTGGAATGGATGTATCAACAGCAGTTACTGTTTTAGAAGTTCCACCTATTGTGGTTATGGGAGTTAGAACTTATGAAAAAACTTCTAAAGGATTAAAAGTTATCACTGAAGTCCTTGCAGATAACTTAGATAAAGAACTTTCAAGAAAAATATCTCTTCCTAAAAATTACAATCAAGAGGAAGCTATTGAGAAAATTAATAATGCAGCAGAATACACTGCTGATGTTAGGGTATTAATCCATACAAATCCTAAATTAGCATCTGTTCCTAAGAAAAAACCAGAAATTATTGAAGTAGGAATCGGTGGAAAAAATCCTCAAGAAAAATTAGCAAATGCTTTAGAACTTTTAGGTCAAGAGCTTAATGGGGAAGATATATTCTCAGAAGGTCAGCTTGTAGATGCAGTAGCTACTACAAAAGGTAAAGGATTCCAAGGACCAGTTAAAAGATGGGGAGTTAGAATACAATACGGTAAAGCTGCAAGAAGTAGTAAAGCAAGACATGTAGGTTCTATAGGTCCATGGACTCCATCAAGAACTATGTGGACTGTTCCAATGGCAGGACAAATGGGATATCATAAAAGAACGGAATTTAATAAGAAAATTTTAAAAATAGCTGATTCTTCCAAAGTAGATGAAGTAAATCCTGATGGTGGATTTATTAAATATGGACTTGTTAAAAATGGATATCTCTTAGTTAAAGGTTCACTTCCAGGTCCAACTAAAAGATTAGTTATTTTAAGAAAAGCTATTCGTGCTCATGGAAAATCTCAAGATGCCCCACAAATTAATTTTATAAGCACAAAGTCTAAACAAGGTGTATAAAATGAAAGTTAATGTTTATTCTATGGAAGGGGAAGTTGTTGAAGAAATTGAGCTTCCAGAAATCTTTAATGAAGAGTTTAGACCAGATCTTATAAAAAGAGCAGTTATTTCTTCTCAAACTGCAAGAATTCAACCTTGGGGAACAGATCCAATGGCAGGTAAACGAACTTCTGCAAAATCTTGGGGTTCAGGAAGAGGTTCTGCAATGGTTCCAAGGATTAAAAATGGTTCTAAAGCAGCATTTATTCCTATGGCTGTTGGTGGAAGAAGAGCTCACCCTCCAAGACCAGCTAAAATTCATAAAGAAAAAATCAATGTTAAAGAAAGACGTTTTGCAATTCGTTCTGCTGTTGCTGCAACTACTAATTCACAAATTGTTGCAAATAGAGGACATAAAATTGAAAATGTTCCACAATTCCCTTTAATTATTGAGGATTCTTTTTGTGAAATTAAAAAGACAAAAGATACACGCGAGGTCTTTGAAAAATTAGGACTTGGTGATGATTTATTACGTGCTAAAAATAGTAGAAAAATCAGATCAGGTAAAGGTAAATTAAGAGGTAGAAAATATAGAACTTCTAAAGGACCTTTAATTGTTATTGGTGAAGATAATGGTATTAGTAAAGCTGTAAGAAATCATCCAGGTGTTGATGTAGTAAAAGTAGAAAATTTAAATGCTGAATTATTAGCTCCTGGAACTAATCCTGGAAGATTAACACTTTTCACTAAGTCTGCAATTGAAAAAATAGGAGGTTTATTCCAATAATCTTTGCAAATAGTTGTTTGTAAATGTTTGTTGGTAAATAAATATTGAAAAAAGGTGATTATTATGGATGCTTATTCAATTATTGTAAAACCTCATATTACAGAAAAAACAATGAATCTCATTGATAACAACAATGAACTTGCTTTTGTTGTATATCGAGGAAGTAATAAAAAACAAATTAAAAGAGCTTTTGAAGAGTTATATGATGAATCTGTTAAAAGTGTAAATACTCATATTACTTCAAAAGGCATTAAAGTTGCTTATATTACATTGTTAGAAGAAAACAAAGCAGAAGATGTTGCTGTTAAATTAGGAGTATTCTAGAGGTGTTATTATGGGAAAACGTTTAATACATCAAAGACGTGGAAGAGGAACTCCTGCTTATCGTAGTGCTTCTTTCAGATTTAAAGATAAAATTCAATATCGGCATTATGATGAGATAGAAAAAGAAGGAAGTTTAAAAGGAGAAGTTGTGGATATTATTCACGATCCTGGAAGAACAGCACCTATTGCTCTTGTTAAATTTGAAAATGGTGAAAAAAGACATATTTTAGCACCAGAAACTATTCAAGTTAATGATTCAATTGAATGTGGAATATCTGCTCCAATTAGTTTTGGAAATTCCCTTCCATTAGCTGAAATTCCTGAAGGAACTCCAATTTATAATATAGAAAACCGTCCAGGTGATGGAGGTAAACTTGTTAGATCTTCTGGAACTTATGCTTCTTTAATTACTCATGATGCTGAAAAAGCAGTTATAGAGTTACCATCAGGGGAATTAAAATCTTTCCATCCTCAATGTAGGGCTACCATAGGCGTAGTTGCTGGTGGAGGAAGAAAAGAAAAACCATTCCTTAAAGCAGGTAACAGATGGCATGCATTTAATGCAAAAGGTAAGAAATATATGACTGTTCGTGGAGTTGCCATGAATGCAGTAGATCACCCTCACGGTGGAGGAAATAGACAACACCCAGGTAAACCTACTACTGTTTCAAGACATGCACCTCCTGGAAGAAAAGTTGGTTCTATTGCAGCTAAGAGAACTGGTAAAAGAAGGTAGTTAAGGAGGTGACTATTCTGGCAAGAAAAATTTTTAAATATCATGGTTATACTATTGAAGAATTAAAAGAAATGTCCTTAGAAGACGTTATTAAATTATTACCTTCAAGACAAAGAAGGTCATTAAAAAGAGGATTTTTACCAAGACAACAAATTGTTCTTGATAAAATGAGAAAAATGAAAAAAGAAGGAAAAGAAGAAAAAGGTGGAAGACCTAATGTTATTAGAACTCATTGTAGGGATATGATAGTTATTCCTGAAATGGTTGGAACTACTTTTGGAATCTACAATGGCAAAGAATTTGTTGAAGTAACACTTACTCCTGAAATGATTGGTTGTTACTTTGGTGAATTTGCACCTACTCGTCAAAGAGTTCAGCATGGTGATCCAGGTATGGGTGCTACACGTTCTTCAATGTTTGTACCACTTAAATAAGGTGATTAATTATATATGATAAATAATTAGTAAATAATTAGGAGAATAAATCATGGTTAAAGTTAATTATGCTTATGAAGACAAAGAAGAAGTGGGAACTGCTCGTGCAATGGGAAAATCATTAAAAATTTCACCAAAGCATTCCGTTGAGATTTGTAGAGAAATCAGGGGAATGAATGTAGAAAAAGCTAAAAACTACTTAAATGAAGTCATTGAGATGGTCAGAGCTGTTCCTTTTAAAAGACACAATAAAAAAGTAGGTCATAGAAAAGGGCTTGAAAAATGGCCGAGTGGAAGGTATCCAGTTAAAGCTGCAGCTCAAATTTTACAAGTTATTGAAAATGCAGAAGCAAATGCAGAGTATGTTGGTTTAGATACTGAAAACTTAAAAATTGAACATATTTCTAGTCATAGAGGATTTGTATACAGAGGAGCTATTCCAAGAGCTTTTGGTAGAGCAACTCCATTTAACACTCCTACTACCCATATACAAGTTGTTTTAGCTGAAGATTTATCTAACCTTGATGACGACGATACAGTTGCTATTAAAAAGGATAATAAATTCAATAAATCTAATAATGTCATTGTTGATAGTGTTAACGATGTTGAAGACAGTGATGTTGAAGACAGTGATGTTGAAGATGATGAAGCAGTGGATGTTGTTGATGAAGTTGATGATAGTGAAGCTATTGTTGATGACGTCGAGGAATCTAAAGAAATTGAAGTTGCTGATGAAGTTGTTGAAGAATCTGAGGAATCTGATGTTGATGTTGAAGATGAATCTGTTGAGGAGGTTCAAAAATGATAGAAAAAGATATTGTTAAAGAAGGTCTTAGACGAACTAAAATCGATGAATATCTTGAATCTAAATTAGAAAGAGCTGGATACGGTGGTATGGATATTCAAGTTACTCCTCTTGGAACAATGATAGTTGTTTATGCTGAAAAACCAGGTATGGTAATTGGTAGAGGTGGAAAAACTGTTCGTGGAATTACTGAAACTTTAAAAGAAGATTTTAAATTAGATAATCCTCAAGTTGATGTTAAAGAAGTTGATGTTCCTGAATTAAATCCTAAGATTATGGCTTCAAAAATAGCTTCAATGTTACAAAGAGGTATGCACTTTAGAAGAGTTGCTTACTCTAATATTAGAAGAATCATGGGTGCAGGAGCACAAGGAGTTGAAGTTACAATTTCTGGAAAAATTAGAGGGTCTCGTTCAGCTGTTGCAAAGTTTGTTGAAGGATACATTAAAAAATGTGGTGAACCATCAATTAGATTAGTTAAAGAAGGTTTTTCTACTGTTCAATTAAAACCTGGTGTTTTAGGTATTTTTGTTAGAATCATGCCACCAGATGCAAATTTACCAGATAAAGTTGAAATTTTACCTCCACAAATTGATGAAGTTACTGAAGATGAATCTATTGAAATGGAGTCTACTGAAGATATCGAAGTCGTTGAAGATTTAGTAACTGATGGTCTTGAACAAATTGAAGATATTGATGAAATTGAAGATATTGAAGACCTTGAGGAAATTGATGCTGAAAATGACATTGATGATATTGATGATCTTGAAGAAATAGAAGACAGTCATAAACTTGAAGAAGTTCAAGAAAAAGTTACAGAAGATACTCCTAAAGCTGAAGAAGTAGAGGATATTAAAGATCTTGATGAGCTTGAAACTGTTGGAGATGAGAATTAAATTTACAAATCTAAGAATAAGACAATTTTATTAATTTTAATATTTTTAATATTTTTAATATTTTAATTTTAATATTTTAATATTTTTAATATTTTATATTTTATATTTTAATTATTAATTTTATGATATTTTGTTTTATTCATGATTTAGTTATTTCAAGGTTGATAAAATGGCAATTTTAAGAAGCAAAGAAATTTGGGAAATGGAAATTGAAGATATTCAAGAGAAGTTAATTGAACTTAAGGAAGAATTATCTAAAAACGTTTCTAAAAGTGCTGCTGCTGGTATTAATGAAAATCCTGGCAAAATAAGAGAATTAAAAAGGACAATAGCTCGTGTTATTACAATTATGAATCAAAAACAGAAGGAGAACTAAATGAAAATTTGTGATGTTTGTGGTCTTCCAGAAGAACTTTGTGTTTGTGAAGAAATTGCAAAAGAAGTTCAAACTGTGAAAGTTTTTACAGTTCGAAGACGATTTGGAAAACTTATGACTATTGTAGAGGGCATCAATGAAAATGATGTTGATATGAAAGATCTTACCAAAGAACTTAAAGCAAGATGTGCATGTGGAGGGACTGCTAAAAAAGGTCAAATTGAACTTCAAGGAGATCATAAAAAGAAAGTCAAAGATGCTCTTGCAGATTTAGGTTTCTCTTCTGACACAATAGAAATAAGAGATGATAAGAAATTCAATAGGAAAAAACGATAGAATAAGTTTTCTTTATTATTCATAAACTAATTTTTTCTATTAATTTTTAATAGCATTTATATTTCAAGTATTTTAATATTTTTAATTTTAATTTTATTAATTTTAATTTTATTAATTTTAATTTTAATATTTTTAATATTATATTTGCTATAAATTTCAAAATATTTTAAAGTATGTTTTTATATGATAAATTCAAGGAATGTTTTTCGTCATGAATTAATAGGATTAAATATGGAAGTCATTGATTCTTCAAATAATGATCTTATTGGTTTAAGTGGATTAATCGTTGATGAAACTAAAAAAACTTTGGTTATTGAAAAAAAAATAGATAAATCTATTAAAATAATTCCTAAATCAATTGTTTTGATAAATGTTTATCTTAATAATAGTTCAGCTGTTGAAATTAATGGAAAAATTTTAGTCTCACGTCCTGAAGATAGAATCAAAAAAAAATTTAAAAAAATTTAAGGTGATAATATGGTTGGTCTTGATGTTCCAAAACCAGAAAAAGAATGTAATGATCCTAATTGTCCGTTTCATGGAACTTTACCTGTTCGTGGTCAAATTCTTGAAGGCATTGTTATAAGTAACAAAGCAGAAAGGACAATTACGGTAGAAAGAAGTTTTTATAAGTTCATTAAAAAATATGAACGTTATGAAAAAAGAAAATCAAAGCTCAATGTTCATAAACCTGATTGTTTTGATATTGAAATTGGTGATGAAGTCAAATTTGCTGAATGTAGACCATTAAGTAAAACTAAGCATTTTGTTCTTGTTGAAAAAAAAGGTGATGAACAATGAAAGCAATGACTTCAAATGTGGCAAAATCTCTTCCAATAGGTGCTAATTTACAGTGTGTTGATAATACGGGTGCAAGAGAAATTGAAATAATCTCTGTTAAAGGTTATAAAGGGGTTCGTAGAAGGTTAGATGTTGCAGGTGTCGGTGACTTAATTGTTGCTTCTGTTAAAAAAGGAACTGCTGATATGAGAAGAGAAGTTGTAAATGCTGTTGTTGTCAGGCAAAAAAAAGAGTATCGCCGTGCTGATGGTCTTAGAGTTAAATTTGAAGATAATGCAGCAGTAATCATTTCTCCTGAAGGTGTTTTAAAAGGTTCAGAAATTAGAGGACCTGTTGCTAAGGAAGCTGCTGATCGTTGGCCAAGTGTTGGAAGTGCTGCAAGTATTTTAATTTAATTTATTAATTTAATTTAATAATATTTATTATTTAATTCAATAATATTATTATTTAATTTAATAGTATTTATTAATTTAATATTATTTATTAATTTATATTATAGGTGAGTAAATGTCAAAACAACCAAGAAAACAAAGAAAAGCAGTTTATAATGCTCCTTTACATGCTCGTCGTAAGTATATGGGTGTTAATTTGTCTCATGACTTAAGAGAAGAGTTTGGCAGAAGGTCATTACCTGTAAAGGTTGGGGACACTGTTAAAGTTGTTCGTGGAGAATTTAAAGATACTGAAGGCAAAGTTGAAAAAGTTGATGTAAAAAAGTTACAAGTAATCATTCAAGGAGTTACAGTTACAAAAACTGATACTACTAAAGTATTTTTCCCAATTCACCCGTCCAATCTTGTTCTTGTCGATGCAGATATGAAAGATGATAGAAGAAATAAAATATTAGATAGGGGAGAATAAAATGGCTAATATGGGTTCAAGAAAGCATTTAAAAAGGTTTAAAGCTCCAAAAAATTGGTCTATTCATCCAAAAGAAAATAAATGGACTGTTAAACCATCTCCAGGTTCTCATGCTATAGAAGATTCTTTATCTTTGTTAATTGTAATTAGAGATATTTTAGGATTGGCTGATAATGCAAGAGAGGCAAAAAGAATTATCAATACTGGTAAAATATTAGTTGATGGTCGAGTTATTAAAGATTATAAGTTTCCTGTTGGATTTATGGATATTATAGAAATTCCAGAAAACGATGAAACTTTTAGAGTATTGCCTGATGCTAAAGGTAGATTAACTTTACATGTTATTGTCAAAGAAAATGCAAAATTTAAATTATGTAAAGTTTCTAATAAAACTACAATTGAAGCAGGTAAATTCCAATTAAACTTTCATGATGGTAGAAATATAATAACCGATGAAGAGATTTCTGTTGGTGATGTTATTAATTTAAAAATACCAGAACAAGAAATTGCAGAAGTTTATGGTTTTGAAGAAGGTTCTACAGTATTGGTTACTGGAGGTAAACATACTGGTGAAATTGGAAAAATTAATGAAATTGTTATTAATAAATCTTCTAATCCAAATACAATTGTTGTAGAAAATAAAAATAATGATACATTTGTAACTTTAAGAGATTACGCATTTGTAATTGGTAAAGATGAATCTATTATTTCACTTCCGGGGGATAAATAATGAATCCTATGGAAGAAGTTCTTATTTCCAAAGCAACTTTAAATATTGGTGTTGGTGAAGGTGGAGAAAGATTATCTCGTGCTATTAATCTTTTAGAAAGTTTAACTGGACAAAATCCTGTTAAAACCTTTTCAAAAGTTACTAATCCAGAATTTGGTATTAGAAAACATCAACCAATAGCTTGCAAAGTCACACTTCGTGGTGAAAAAGCAGATAATGCCATTAAATTAGTTTTGGATGGTATTGGCAATATTTTAAGAGAAACTCAATTTGATGATCATGGGAATGTTTCTTTTGGAATAGCTGAACATATTGATATGCCAGGTATTCGCTATGATCCAGATATTGGAATTTTTGGAATTAATGTTAATGTTACCTTTGAAAAACCAGGTTACAGAATCAAAAAAAGAAAAATCCAAAGAAAAAAGATTCCACAAAAGCATATGGTTAAAAAAGAAGAGACAGTTAAATATATGATTGATAATTTTCAAGTTAAAATTGAATAGGTGATATATTGCCAAGAAAGTATGGAAAAGCTGCAAGGAAATGTGAAAGATGTGGAGACCATTCTGCTATGATTCGTCGTTATGGTCTTAATTTATGTAGGCAGTGTTTTAGGGAAATAGCTCCTAAAATTGGATTTAAAAAATATAATTAATTTTAATATAAGTAATATTTAATATATTTATTTATTAGTATATTTCTTTTTAAATATAATTATTTGTAATATATTTGTTTTAAATATAATTATTTTTAGAATATTTGTTTTAAATATAAGTATTTTTTTAGTTTTTATATTTAATTTATAATAGATTTAATTTAAAAATATCTATACTATGTTTAATTTAAAAATAATGTATTAATAATACTTTCATTGTGTTTTAATAATTTTTTATTATAACAGTTATTAATAACATTTATTATAACTTTTAGAAATAGAGGTGTTTTTATGACTCTTATGGATCCTCTTGCTGATGCTTTAACTAATATTAGAAATAATGAATTACAGGTAAATGATAGTTGTTCTATTAAGCCTGCTTCAAGATTAATAGGTCAAGTTTTAAGCACTATGCAAAAAGAGAATTATATTGGAGAATTTGAATTGATTGATGATGGTAGAGCTGGAAAATTTTTAGTTAAATTGGAAGGTAACATTAACAAATGTGGTGTTATAAAACCTCGTCATGCAGTCAAAAAAGATGAATTTGAGAAATTTGAACAAAGATATTTACCTGCAAAAAATTTTGGTATCTTAATTGTAACTACTCCTGAAGGGATTATGACACATTATGATGCAAAAGAGCGGGGTATTGGTGGCCGTTTATTGGCTTATATGTATTAGGTGGTTTTTATGGTGTTAGCTGCTAGTTTTATAGAAGAAATAGAAATTCCTGCTGATGTTAATGTTGATATTGGTGAGGAACTTAAAGTTAAAGGACCAAATGGTGAGATTTCAAGGAAATTCACTTATCCTAATGTTTCAATAGCTCAAGAAAATGATAAGTTAATATTAAAAACTTCCTTCCCAAAGAAAAAAGATAAATCTATGATTGGAACTACTCGTGCTCATATAAATAATATGATTAAGGGAGTGACAGTTGGTTTTATTTACAAAATGAAGATTGTCTTTGCTCACTTTCCAATGACAGTAAAGGTTCAAAAAGGTATAGTAGTAATAGATAACTTCCTTGGTGAAAGACATCCTAGAACTGCTAAAATCGTTGGTGGTGCTAAGGTTGAAGTTAAAGGTGATGATGTCACTGTAACTGGAATTAATAAGGAAGATGTTGGTCAGACAATGGCTAATTTGGAACAAGCTACTAAAATTAAAGGAAGAGACCCAAGAGTTTTTCAAGATGGAATATATCTTGTTAGTAAAGAATAATTTAATTAAATATTTTTTGAATTAATAGTTTATGGATTCTGAATTATATTTTGAATTATATTTTGAATTATATCTATGAATTATATTATCATAATCTATTATGATATTTTTTATCAGGAAATGCTTATTGAGGAAAAATAATATTCATTGTTGGTGAGTTTATGCAAAAGAAATTTAAAAGGCAAGAATATGCAAGATATAAGAAATTAGGTATCAAATGGAGAAGACCAAGGGGAAAAACCAGTAAAATGAGAAGATATGAAGCTGGAAAACCTGCAATGCCTTCTATAGGTTATGGGTCTCCTAAAGCAACAAGAGGACTTCATCCTTCTGGCTATAAAGATGTTCTTATTTATAATATGAAAGACTTAGAGAACTTAGATGCAACTACTGAAGCAGGAAGAATTTCAGCTTCAATAGGTAAGAAAAAGAAAGCAGAATTATTAGATAAAGCAAATGAATTAGGAATCAAAATTTTAAATAAAAATATTTAAAATATTTAGATAAAAAAACTTGAGCATATAAAAAGTTGTACATATTTAAAATATTTATTATTTTTTAAGTTTTTTTAGGTGTTTAATTTTTAAATATTTAATTTATTTTTTGCTTTTGATTATTATTATTGTTTATTACAAAACTTAAATGGAGGTTTTTAATGAATCTTAGAACTCAAAAGAGATTAGCTGCAAGTGTTCTCAAAGTCGGAGAAAATCGGGTTTGGATTGATCCTCGACAATTAGGGGATGTTTCAAAGGCAATTTCAAGAGAAAACATTAAAGAACTAATTGATCGTAATGTTATTAAAGCTAAACCTAAAACTGGTATCAGCAGTTTTAGATCAAAAAAATTAGCTGAACAAAAAAGAAAAGGTAAAAGAAAAGGACGAGGTAGTGTTAAAGGAGCAAAGCATGCTCGTAATCCTAAGAAAAAAGCATGGATGACTACTATCAGGGCATTAAGAAAAGATTTAAAATCTATGCGCGAAGCAGAAGAAATCGACCCTACTACCTACAGAAAGTTGTATAGAATGGCTAAAGGTGGAGCATTTAGAAGTAAGTCCTACATGAAAAATTATGCCCGAGATCATAACTTGTTTAAATAGGAGGAATTAATTTGGCTCATGGAACAAAATATAAAGTCGCTTTTAGACGAAGAAGAGAAGGAAAAACTGATTATGGTGCAAGAATCAAATTAGTTGATTTAGAAAAATATCGCCTTGTTGTTAGAGTTTCTAATTCCTATGTAACTGTTCAAGTTATAAAATACAATGATATTGGTGATGAAACTGTTGTTGCTGCACATAGTAAAGAGTTACAAAAAGATTTTGGATGGTTAGGTGGAAGCAAAAATACAAGTGCTGCTTACTTAACTGCTTATCTTTGTGGCAAAAGAGCATTAGCTAAAGGTATTGATGAAGCAGTATTAGATATTGGTTTAAAATCATCAACGAAAGGTTCTAAAATTTATGCTGCTCTTAAAGGAGCAAACGATGCTGGATTATATGTTCCTCATGGGGAATCTATTCTTCCAGATGACGATAGAATTTCAGGACAACATATTGTTGATTATGCAGAAAGTTTAGATGACGCGGAACTTAAAGTGAAGTTTTCAAAATATATTGAAAGAGGACTTCAACCTGCAGATTTATCTAATCATTTTAATGATATTAAATCCAAAATCGATAGTGAGGAGGTCTAATCATGGTTGATTTTGATGAATGGGAACCTAAAACTGAATTAGGTAAAAAGGTTAAAGCTGGAGAAATAACAGATATAGATGAAATCTTTGAAAAAGGACTTCCAATAATGGAATTAGGAATCATTGATACTTTACTTCCTGATTTAGAAGAAGAAGTTATGGATGTAAACCTTGTTCAAAGAATGCATAAATCTGGTAGAAAAGTCAATTTTAGAGTTATTGTTGCTGTTGGTAATAAAAATGGGTATGTTGGCTTAGGTCAAGGTAAATCCAGAGAAGTTGGACCAGCTATTAGAAAAGCAGTTGATGATGCTAAATATAACATCATTAAAGTCCGAAGAGGATGTGGAGACTGGGGTTGTGTTTGTGGAAAAGAACATACAGTTCCATTCAAAGTCAGTGGTAAAACTGGTAGTGTAAAAGTTACTTTAATTCCAGCTCCAGCAGGATTAGGTCTTGCTGTAGGAAATGTTGGAAAAACTATCCTTTCTCTTGCAGGAATAGCTGATGTATGGTCTAATACAAGTGGTCAAACTCAAACTACTGTTAACTATGCAAATGCAGTATTTGATGCTTTAAAAGAATTAAGTAAAGTTAAAGCTAGTGATAAAGCCCTTAAGAAAATGGGTGTTTGCACTATTTAATTGGTGATTGGTATGTATTTTGTTATTAGAGTTAGAGGAACCACTGGTGTTAAAAAAGGTATCGCCGACACTTTAACAATGTTAAGGCTAAATCGACTTAATCATGGTGTTTTAATTGATGAAACTCCAAGTTATAAAGGTATGCTTCAAAAATCTAAGGATTATATTACTTGGGGAGAAATTGATGCTGAAACATTAGTAGATATACTTTCTAAAAGAGGAAAACTTGTTGGTGGAGATAAACTCACTGAAGAATATCTTAAAGATAATACAGAGTATAATTCATTTGAGGATCTTGCTAATGCACTTTTAAAAGATGAAGTTGATTATGATAACATTAATTTAAAACCTGTTTTCCGTTTACATCCTCCAAGAAAAGGATATGAAGGAATTCGTATTGCATTCAAAGAAGGTGGATCATTAGGTTTTAGAGGAGAACTTATTAAAGATTTAATTAAAAAAATGATTTAATTATTTTTAATTTATTTATTAATTATTTTTAATTATGTCTTTCTTAATTATTTTATTATTTATTAGGTGAAATAATGATTAGAACAAAACGTAAAATTACAAAATTACGAGGATCTCGTTCAAATGGTGGAGGATGCACTAAAAAAAGAAGAGGTGCTGGTCATAAAGGTGGTAAAGGACGAGCTGGTGGAAAAAAACATCATTGGACTTGGGTTGTTAAATTTGATCCAGATCGTTTTGGTAAACATGGATTTAAACGAAATAAATCTATTGTTAAAAAATCCAATCCAGTAAATCTTGATTATTTAAATGTTAATTCTCAAGAACTTTTAAAAAAAGGAATAGCTAGTAAAGAAGGAGATTCTATCGTTATTGATGTTACTGATTTAGGTTTCAATAAAGTTTTAGCTAAAGGAAATTTATCAATCCCTTTAACTATTAAATCTCCAAGTTTTTCCACATCAGCACAAGAAAAAATAGAAAATGCTGGTGGAGAAGCTATTATTCTTGAATAATTTATTAATTAAAAATATTTTTAATTTTTTTAATTTTAATTTTTTTAATTTTATTAATGTTTTTAATATTCTTATTTTTAGTTATATTATAAAAAAAGTTAAAAATATATTATATTATAAAAAAGTTTATTAATAATTAAAATAAAATTTAAATTACTATAATTTATGAAATAAAATTTTTATATAGTTTTTATATTATTGTATATGAAGTTATAACTTTAATGTAAGAATGTAACTTTAATGTAACTTTCATAATTTTTATAATTTTATATACTTTTTGCATTTTATAATATGTAATAACATAAAATAATATTAACAATTAAATAATTTAAAAATTAAATAATATTAACAATTAAATAATTTAAAAATTAAATAATTTAAAAATTAAATAATATTAACAATTAAATAATTTAAAAATTAAATAATAAATAATATTAACAATTAATTAATATTATATTGTTTTTTTTTTAATTGAATAAATTTTTATTGAATGATATTGGAATTTATTTTTATTTTTTGATGGTAAAATGATATTAGAGTATTTTAAACCACTATTTTCAATATTGCCAGAGGTAAAAACTCCTCACCATAAAGAGGGGTTCAATGAAAAATTGAAGTGGACAGCTATTGTTTTAGTTTTGTATTTCGTCTTATGTTTAATTCCATTATATGGTTTAATGCCTGGGGCGGTGGATCAATTTGCTCAGTTAAGGGCTGTTTTAGCTGGTAGTTTTGGTTCTATTTTGACATTAGGAATCGGACCAATAGTTACATCATCTATTGTTCTTCAAGTTCTTGTTGGGGCTAAAATACTTAATTTGGATTTGTCTCGTCATGATCATAAAGCAATGTTTCAAGGAACTCAAAAAATATTAGCTATTTTATTTTCAGTATTCGAATCAATAATTATGGTTTTTACTGGAGTATTAGCTCCTCAAGCTGGTTTTGAATGGATGATTGTTATTCAAATGAGTATTGGTGCGATTTTAGTTATTTTCCTTGATGAAGTTATATCTAAATGGGGTTTTGGTAGTGGTGTTGGATTGTTTATTGCTGCTGGTGTTTCTCAAACTGTTATAACAGGAACATTTAATTTCATTCCAAATGCACAAGGATCATTACCTGGAATAATTCCAGGGTTTATACAATCTTTCATGAATGGTGCTCCTAATTTTTCAACTTTAATTCCATTAATTGCTACAATTATCGTGTTTTTAGTTGCAGTATACGGAGAGAGTATTCGTGTTGAAATTCCAATATCTCAAGGTTCTGCTCGCCGTCATGGAAAAATACGTGGTAATGTAGGTAAATATCCTTTAAAATTTATTTATGCAAGTAATATGCCAGTTATTTTAACAAGTGCACTTTTAGTCAATGCATCATTGGTTGCAAGTGTTTTTCAAAAAATAGGATTCCCTATTTTTGGTCAAGTTGAAGGTGGAAGAGCAATTAGTGGCTTAGCTTTGTATTTAACCACTCCAACAATATCGGTAGTATGGACTGATCCTTTGCGAGTTCTTTTTTATGCTATAGTTTATCTTGTATGTTGTGTTGCATTTGCACTTTTATGGGTTGAAATTGGAAGTTTAAATGCTAAATCTGTTTCAGATCAATTGTATCGTTCTGGAATTCAAATTCCTGGTTTTAGAAGTAGTAAAACTCAATTGTATAAAATCATGAAAAGATACATTCCTGCACTTACTGTATTTGGTGGACTTTTTGTAGGTCTTTTGGCATTTGGAGCGGATTTAACTGGTGCTCTTGGTGGAGGAACTGGAGTTTTGCTCACTGTAGGTATTGTTTATAAGTTATACGAAGAAATAGCTCAAGAGCAACTTATGGATACTCATCCAATGTTAAGAAAGTTTTTAGGGGATTAATTTAGTTTATGTTTTATTAATTCCTTTCTTTATTTTATTAATAAATTTTATTTTATTAATAAATTTTATTTTATTAATAAATTTTATTAATTTTTTTTTTTTTTTTTATTTGCTTTATTGATTAATTGATTAATTGATTTATTTGATTAATTTTAATTATATTTTATTTAATCACATCTAATTATATTTTATTTGATTAACTCTAATTATATTTTATTTAGTTAAATCTAATTTAATACTATTTAATTATATTTTTTGGGGGAGTAATTTTGAAATTGGTTGTATTAACTGGAATTCCAGGTTCAGGAAGCACTACAGTTTTATCTAATGCATTAAAAGATGTAGATTATCTTCATTTAAACTATGGGGATATAATGATGGAACTATCTAGAGAATTAAAAATAGCTGAAGATAGAGATGATTTAAGGAAATTGTCTCCTGAAATTCAAAAAGATGTTCAAAAAAAAGCTGCTGCAAAGATAAAAGAACAATCTCAAGATCAAAATGTTATAGTTGATACTCATTGCACTATTAGCACGCCTTCTGGATTTTTACCTGGTTTGCCTCAATGGGTTCTTAATGAATTACAACCAGATGCTTTTGTTTTAATTGAAGCTAATCCCGATGAAATAATTGTTCGTCGCCTTGGTGATGAATCAAGAAATAGGGATTCCCAAACTTATGATGAAATAGCTCGTCATCAAGATATTAATCGTGCTACAGCCATGGTTTATGCTACATTAACAGGTTCTACAGTTAAATTTTTAGAAAATCATGATAATGAGCTAAATGAAACTGTTAGTCTTCTTGTTGACACTTTAAATAATTTATAATGTGATTTAATTCTAATAATTTTAATGATTTAATTTTATATTTAATGCATTATTTTAATATTTTTTAGTATTATTTTTAATATTTTTTAGTATTATTTTAATGTATTAATGACAAAAAAATTACTATTACTTTTAATAAAGTATATTTTAGTAGATTATTTATTAATATATTTATTTTATATCTATGTATTTATTTCATTCATTATTTATTTAATCACGAGGAATAATATGGTTTTAGAAGTTGTTTTTCATTCCATGGATCAGTTTTTTTCTCCTTTATTGGCTTTAAATCCAGATCCTTCTAATCCTTTTGTTACTATTTTCATAATTGCCATGATTGTAAGTATCATTACAACCCTTGCTAATAAATATTTAATTAATCATGATAAAATGGAAGTTTTAAGGGGCGAAATGAAAGTATATCAAGATAAAATAAGAGAAGCTCAAAAGTCTGGTGATGCGAAAGCAATGGCTAAAATTCAATCTGAAAATCAAGACTTCATGCAAAAACAAAGTGAAATGATGAAAATGCAATTTAAACCAATGATTGTTACTTTTGCACCAATATTACTTGTATTTTATTGGTTAACTCAATCAGTGTTAAATAAAGTTGTTATTTCTCTTCCTCCATTTGTTTATTATGTTTTATTAGTGCCAGTTTGGAAATGGATATATTCAGTTCTTTTCAATTATGGTCCTGGTCTTGCGGAAATGGATCCAGTTAGGTTTGCATTTGTTGCTGGATGGTTAGGATGGTATATTCTTTGCACTTTTACATTGTCTCAAGTATTTAGAAAAATGATTGGAATTAAATCTGGAATGTAGTATTATAAAATATGCTTTTTGTTTATTTTTTTAAATTTTGTTTTTTATTTATTGTTTATTTATATTTTATATTGATTTTGTTATTATTTTTTTATTTATCCTATTCATGAATTTTATTCTCTTAAATTCTCGCTATCATGAAAAAATTTATTATTAATAATTTATTTTTAATTGTTTTTGATAAATTTAAATATTTTTAAATGTTTTTTAAATAATTTTTTAAATATTTTTTTATTATATTTTAGTTAAATATATATATATATTAAATTAAGGTGAAAAAAATGCCTGCATTAAGATATAGATCAAGATCATACAAAAGGACTTTCAAAAGAACTCCTGGTGGAAAAACTGTTTTAAGATATAAGAAGAAAAAACCAAGTAAACATGTTTGTGCTGTCTGTGGTGAAGTTTTACATGGTGTTCCAAGAGGAAGACCTTATGAAATAAGAAAATTATCAAAATCTCAAAAAAGACCTAATAGACCTTATGGGGGATATTTATGTTCTAAATGTTCAAGAAAGGTCTTTAAAGCTGAGGCAAGATTATAATGATAATAACTATCGGTGGATTAGCAGGTAGTGGAACTACTACTGCTGCTAAGGTTTTATCTGAAAAATTAGATATTCCTTTTGTTTCTGCAGGGGATATTTTTAGACAAATGGCAAAGGAGTCTAAAATGTCAATTCTTGAATTTAGTGATTTTGCTGAGGATAATACCGAAATCGATATTGAAATAGATAAAAGACAATTTCAATTAGCTAAAGAGTATAAAGACATTTCTAAAGATCTAATTTTAGAAGGGCGATTATCTGCACATTTTGTTGATGCAGATTTGAAAGTTTGGTTAATAGCTCCTATGGAAGTTCGTTCTCAAAGAGTGTGTGATAGAGAGTCTAAAACTCTTAAAGAAGCTATTGAAGAAATTAATATTCGTGAAAAGAGTGAAGCTCTTAGATATTTGGATATTCATAATATTGATATAAATAATATGGATGTTTATGATTTAATTATAAATACTAATAGTTTTTCACCTGTTAGTATTTCTGAAATAATTTTAACAAGTTTAAAGGTGATATAATGGTTGCAATAGAAGTTGGAAGAGTATGTGTAAAAATAGCTGGTAGAGAAGCTGGAGAAAAATGTGTAATTCTTGATATAATTGATGAAAGTTTTGTAGAAGTAGTAGGAGAATCTGTTAAAAACAGAAGAGCAAATATTAATCATTTAGAACCTACTGGAGATACAATAGCTGTTTCTGATGATTTAGATTCTGTTATAGAATCTTTAAAAGCATTATAAATTTCTTTTTTGTTTTTTTATAGCTTTTTTTATTTTTTTATTTTTTTTATTTTTTATTTCTTTTTTTTTTAGATTTAATCTATTTTAAGTATTCTTATTTTGTAAATAATTTTTAAACGATTAATTTTATTATTATTTTTAATTTTATTATTATTTTTTAATTTTATTATTAATATTATTGATTTTAACTATGTGTTTATTATGGAAAATCTTGTAGTTATCTCTAAAAGTTCTAAAATTTCAACAAATCCAGATTATGGTTGTATTCCTGAGGATAGACCTATTGAAGAATATTTATCTAAAGGAGTTATTAATTTAGATAAACCATCAGGACCTACATCTCATGAGATAGATTCTTGGGTAAAAAGAATTTTAAATGTAGAGAAAACGGGACATGGTGGAACACTTGATCCTAAGGTTACTGGTGTTTTGCCAATTGGAATTGATGATGCTACAAGAGTTATTCAACTTACTTTATCTGCTCCTAAAGAATATGTTTGTTTAATGAATCTTCACAGTCCCGTTAGTGAAGAAAAAATTAAAGCTATTTTCAATGAATTTCAAGGGAAAATTTATCAAACTCCTCCTCTTAAGTCTGCAGTTAAAAGAGAATTAAGAGTTAGAACTATTTATTACTCCACAATTTATGAAATCTCTGGAAGGGATGTTTTATTTAAAATAGGTTGTGAAGCAGGAACTTATGTTAGAACATATTGTAAAGATATTGGTGAAGCTTTAGGTGTTGGAGCACACATGGCTGAACTTAGACGGACTTATGTAGGTTCATTTTCTGAAAAAGAAAATTTACATACATTACAAGACTTAACTGATGCTTATTATTACTGGAATAATGACGGCGATGAATCTTACCTTCGTGAAGTTGTAATGCCAATGGAAAAAGCAGCACAACATTTATCTAAGGTGGTTATAAAAGATTCTGCAGTTGAAGCTATTTGTCATGGTGCTGATTTATCTATTGGTGGAATTGTAGCTTTATCTGAGGATATTAAACATGGACAGGTTGTAGCTATTTATACACTTAAAGATGAGCTTGTTGCTTCTGCAATAGCTATGTTAAATTTTAATGAAATTATTCTTAAGTCTTCAGGAATTGTTTTTAATACAAATAAAGTTTTCATGAAGACGGGTTCATATCCAATCCTCTGGAAACAGAGTAATGATTAATTTAAAATGATTATTATTTTTATTTCATAGGTCTATTTATTTTTTTATATCTTGTCTAAGTAATATTTTTTAATATTATTTGATTTTTAATTTTTTTTAAATTTTTAGTTTTCAATTTTTATTAAAAAATTTATTTAAATTCCAAAGCTTTATATACTATTATTTAAATATATATTATTATTATAAATATAATTATTGATGCTTGAAATATTTTTACAAGTATTTAAATTTAGATAATTAATTTATTTAAATAATTAATTTATTATTTCTTGATTTAATATTTTGAGTTGTTAATTTATTTGTAAGCCGGGATAGTCTAGCCTGGTAAGGCGCGAGACTGGAAATCTCGTGGGGATTTGCCCCGCCTGGGTTCAAATCCCAGTTCCGGCGTTGTTGATAATTTTCATTATTAAATACTAATGTCCGTCCAGATTGTATTTAATTTTGTTTTTATTAACTATTATTTTGACAAATTTATATAGATTTATAAATTTTTTAAAAACTGTGCTTAAAAACATATTAGCTATTTTTTATATTCTTTTGCACAATTATAAAAAATTTAAGCTATTACTTTTTAATAAGCTATTTTTACTAAAAATGTTAATAATATAATCTCTTAGTGTTTTTCTATTTTTTAATTGATATATATTAATGATGTATATTAATTGATTATATTAATTGTTATACTAATTGAGATATATATCTTAGGTTATTTTAAGAATTATTATTATTTACTAATGTTATCATGATTTTTAATTAATATTTGTATTTGTTTTTGGTAAAAATTGTGTTTTAAGTATTCGAATTTTCTCCCCTGAAAGTTCGCTCTATTAATGGAGGTTATGTAATGGAAGAAGATTTTAAGCATTTAGTCCGGATATCTCGTAAGGATGTAGATGGAAATAAGATTATTAAGCATGCTTTAACTGATATTAGAGGTGTAGGATTATCTTTATCTAGAACTATAGCTATTGCGATGGAATTGGATTTAAATCAAAAAATTGGATATCTCTCAGATGATGATATATTAAAAATTGAAAATGCAATAAAAGATCCTCAAAGTTTAAATATCCCTACATGGATGTTAAATAGACGTGAAGATTATTCTACTGGTGAAAATGTTCATTTAATTGAATCAGATTTAGATATGACTTTAAGAGATGATTTAAATAGAATGAAAAAGACCAGAAGTTATAAAGGTAGAAGACATGAAGTTGGACTTCCTGTTCGTGGTCAAAGAACTAAATCCACTTTCAGAAAAGGTTCATCTGTTGGTGTTAGACGTAGAAGAGGATAATTAGATTTTTAATGATTATTTTATAAGGAGAGATATAATGGGACATCCAAGAAAATCAAGGAAAAAGTATGATACACCACCTCATCCTTGGAATGCTGATAGAATTAAAGAAGAAAATAAATTAATGTCCAAATATGGTTTAAAAAACAAAAAAGAGATTTGGAAAGCAGATACATTAGTTAGAAAATACAGTAGGGAAGCAAGATATTTGCTAGGGTTTTCATCTGATGCTATACAATCAGAGAAAAACGAGCTTTTAGGGCATTTATATCGTTTAGGTATATTGGCTGAAGGTGCTCAATTAGATGATATTCTTAATTTAACGGTTGAAGATGTTTTAAGAAGAAGATTACAGACTTTTGTCCATACTAAAGGTCTTTCTAGAACTGCTAAAGAAGCAAGAATGTTTGTTGTCCATGGACATATTGCTTTAGATGGTAAAAAAGTTGATTCTCCAAGTTATTTTGTTAAAAAAGGAGAAGAAGATTTAATTGCTTATTATTCAAATTCTTCTGTTGAAAAACAAATAGAAGAGTATAATAAAGAATTGGCAAATAGACCACCTAAAGAAGAAAAACCTAAAAAATCTCGTGGAAGAGGTCGCGATAGAGGTCGTAGAGGAAATAGAGACAATAGAAAACCTCGTAGGTTTGATAATAAGAACTCTGATAATAAATCTAATGATAATAAGTCTAATGATAAAAAATCAGGAGAAAATAAAAAATAAGAATTTAATAATGAAACTTTAATAAATCATTATTAATTATTTTATTTAATCAAGGTGTTATTATGGCAAAAGAAGAAAAATGGGGAATAGCTAATATTTATTCATCATTTAACAATACAATTATCACTGTAACTGATATCACTGGTGCTGAAACTATTTGTCAATGGTCTGGTGGAAGGGTTGTTCGTGCAGATAGGCAGGAAGCATCTCCTTTTGCAGCTATGGAAGCAGCAACTCGTGCAGCCGATGATACTAAAGAGAAAGGCTTTGTTGGTTTACACATCAAAGTTCGAGCTCCTGGAGGAAATGGTCCAAGAAGTCCAGGTCCTGGTGCTCAAGCTACTATTCGTGCTTTAGCTCGTGCTGGAATAAAAATTGGTAAAATTGAAGATATTACTCCTATACCTCATGATGGAACTGGTAGACCTGGAGGAAAAAGGGGTAGAAGGGTATAATATGGAAATTGAAGTCAAAAAAAATGAAGACAATACTTCTGATGAATTAGTTTTCATTTTAAAGAATGTAGAAACACCATTTGTCAATGCTATTCGTAGGGCTGCAATGATGGAAGTTCCTAAATTAGCTATTGAAGATGTAAATATTATAGTAAATGATTCTGCTATGTTTAATGAAGTTTTAGCTCATAGATTAGGATTAGTTCCATTAAATTCTGATAAAGAAGCTCTTGAAGGACTAATTGATGAAAATTCTACTGTTTCTTTTACTTTAAATAAGGTAAATGATACTGAAGAAACTATTTTTGTTTATTCTAAAGATTTGACTTCTAATGACCCTAAAATTAAACCTGTTTTTGATACAATACCTCTTCTAAAACTTAAAAAAGGCGAAAAAGTTGATTTAGAAGCTGTTGCTAAACTTGGCAATGGGCGTAGTCATGCTAAATGGATGCCAACTGTAGTTTGTGCATATAAACAATATCCAGATATAAGTTTCGTAGAAGGCAAAACAGTTTCAAAATCTGTTGTAGATAGCTGTCCAAGAAATATTTTATCTTTCAACGAAGATACAAAAGAAGTTTCTGTCAATAATGTTGAAAACTGTTCAATGTGTAAAACATGTGTTAGAACTTCTCAAAATGACTCAAATGATATGAAATCTGCAATAAATATTGGATACATTGAGGATACTTTTATATTTCGCATTGAAACTGATGGCTCTATGAGTCCTGAAGAGGTTTTATTAAATGCTTGTGATGTTTTAAATCAAAAATCTGACAAGTTTATTACGTTTTTTAAAGGAGGATAATAAATGGTAAAGAAAAATACCAAAACAAATCCTAATCTTATTCAAATCATTCGAGATCTTAAAGATAAATCTCATAGTGAAGATGTTGCGATTTGGATGACTGTTGCAAGAAAATTAGAAAGATCTACTCGTCGTCAAGGAGAAGTTAATATTTCTAAGATTAACAGATATTCTAAAGATGGAGATACAGTTTTAATTCCTGGAAAAGTTCTTTCCAATGGAATTTTAGAACATAAAGTCGATGTTGTCGGTTTAAAATTTTCTGAAGTTGCTCGTGAAAAAATTGAAACTGCTGGTGGAAAATGTTTATCTATTTTAGAAATAGTTGAACAAAATCCTAAAGGAAGTAACATAATAATTTTAGAATAATTTTAGAATAATTTCAATGTTTCTATTTTTAATGTTTTTTAATTAGTTTAATAGTTTTTTTTTTATTAAAATATCTTTAAAAATATTGAAATTTTAGGAATATCAATATATAATTTATATTAGGTGTAATTATGATTATTAATGGTGAAGGTCATATTTTAGGAAGACTTGCCAGTGTTATTAGTAAAAAACTTCTCGAAGGAGAAGAAATCATTGTTGTTAATGCAGAAAAAATAATGTTAACTGGTAATAAAGACTGGGCCTATGCAAAGTATAAACAACGAGTGGATAGAGCAAGTATCTCTAATCCTCGTGATATGGGTCCAAAGTATCCAAGAAGACCAGAAGAAATATTTAGAAGAACTGTTCGAGGAATGTTACCTTTTAAAAAATCTAAAGGAAAAGATGCATTCAAAGGTTTAAAAGCTTTTGTAGGAGTTCCAAGAGAATTTTCCGATAATGAAATTACCACAATAGCTCAAGCACAATATGGTGATTTAAAAAAAGGAATAGAATTAGGAGAAATTTCTAAACTTTTAGGTGCAAAATTTTAGATTTTTTAGTTTTTAGATTTTTTTAATATCTTAATATTCTAAAAATTTAAAATTTTAAAAGAATTTTAAAATAACTTTAACAGAATTTTAAAAGTTATACATTTTGCATATAATTGTATAGATAATTATAATTATTTTTTGGAAGTGTAATTATGAAAAATGTTATTCACACAAGTGGTAAACGTAAAACAGCTATTGCTCGTGGAACTGTAAAAGAAGGAAATGGCAGAGTTAGGATTAACAAGGTTCCTGTTGAACTTTACTCTCCTGAACTTGCAAGATTAAAATTACAAGAACCATTAGCTATTGCAGGAGATATCGTCAATGATTTAGATATTAATGTCAAAGTCATTGGTGGTGGAGTTATGGGTCAAGCAGAAGCTGCTCGTATGGTAATAGCTAAAGGACTAGTTCAATGGACTAATGATATGGATCTTAAAGAAAAATATATTCAATACGACAGAACCATGTTAGTTGGAGATCCAAGACGTAGTGAACCTAAAAAATACGGTGGTCCTGGAGCAAGAGCACGTAAACAAAAAAGTTATCGTTAATATTTTTTTTATTTTATTGTTTCATAATTTTTATTATTAATATATTATTAATATTATTATTTATTTTAATATTATTATTTATTTTAATATTATTATTTATTTTAATATTATTATTTATTTTAATATTATTATTTATTTTAATATTATTATTTATTTTAATATTATTATTTATT
>JAISIT010000156.1 GCA_031261915.1 Candidatus Methanoflexus mossambicus | reverse complement strand
AACTTAAGTTTTAAAGAAATGGCTGGAAAATTTAGTTCAAAAGAAAAAACCAATGCAGTTGAACTAAAGAAAAAAATTCAAAGAGGTGAAAAGATTTGATTTTAGTAGATTCTTCATTTTTCATCGGATATTTCAATAAAAATGATCAATGGCATAAAAAAGCTTTAAAAATAGGAGGAAAAATAGAAAACCAAGAAAAAGTTATTTCTAATTTAATCATATCTGAAACTATCACCCAAATAGGAAATCTTTTTGGTGGAAAAGCTGGAAAAATAACTTATGAACATTTAATAGATAATTATATTGTTTTTAAAGAAAATAGAGACATATACAATAAATCAATGGAAATCTTTTTAAAATATGATGGTAAATTATCATTAGCAGACTCTTTAAGTATTGTTATTATGAAAGAACTCAATATTCATGAAATAGCTTCTTTTGACGCTGATTTCGATAATAAAAAAGGTATTGTAAGACTTTATTAATAGCTATTTTTTAATATGCAGAATAATTTTTTTGTAAAAATCAAAAACAGCAAAGTTTTTGACACAGTCATAATAATTTCAGTATAATTTTATGGTTTTTATTGAGAATTAAATAGAAATATTTAAATATATTTTTTGTAAAATATTTATTTAATATTAAATTGTTTGTTAGATTAAAAATAAGGTTATAAGTAGCTGTCACTAATTGTATAATTTATCAGTAATTGTATGATTTTCATCTAATGCTATAATTACGAATTTTACTGTTATTGGTGTTATTTATGAGTAATTTATTAGTTAATAGAAGATTGCGACTTGTATTTATGCAATTTATATTTTTATTACTTCTTTTAATAGCTATAATAGCTATATCTTCAAATTCAGCTTTTGCTGCTGATCATGTTGTGCTTGGTTCTAATTTTGAGGACATTAAGGATACTATAGATGGTTCTAGTGATAATGATCGTATTTTGTTAGGAAATAAGACTTATACTAGTAGTGGTAGTCAGATTCGTGTTGTTAATAAGTTTAATATTGTTGTTCAAGGTCGTTCTGATTCTGAGCGTGCAGTTTTGGATGCTCGTCATTTGAGTCGTATTTTTGTGGTTGATGAGGATTCGACTGTTACTTTTAAGTATATTGATTTTATAAATGGTGATGTTGGAGCTAGTAGTGGTGCAGCTATTAATACTTACAATACTATTATTATTGAAAATTGTAGTTTTCGTAATAATTGGGGTGAAAGTGGAGGAGCAATTTTTATTAGACAGGGAGCTGATAATTCTCGGATAGTTAATTCTAGTTTTATTAATAATGAAGGAAGATATGAAGGTACAGATGAATGGGTTGAGGGTGGAGCTGTTGATATTCATGCTAATTTTACTAGTATAATTGATTGTGTTTTTACAGGTAATAATGCGTTGGATGTGGGCGGTGCTGTTAATTTTGCTTCTAATACAATAGGACACAAGTTAATTGGTTCTACTTTTAGAAATAATTATGCTCCAACTGGTGGTGCCATTCGATCAAATAATGATTTGCTTATAGAAGATTGCTTTTTTATTGATAATTATGCTAATGAAACAAATGGTGGAGCATTATATTTAAGACTTATTAATATAATAATCAAAAATTGTGTTTTTACAAATAATCATGCAGTTCGTAATGGTGGAGCCATATATGATGTTGATAGTTCTAGTTCAGGATATTTAAACATCACTAACACAAAATTTAATAATAATTATGGAGCAAATGGAGGAGCTATTTACTCTGAAAGTTTATTGAATATTACTTACTGTAATTTTACTTCCAATCGAGCTAACAATGGCAATACAGGAGGAATATATTCAAGCAATACTAAATTAATCGTCAATAATAATTTTAGTAATAATATGGGAATAGCTATTTCAATAAGGGGTACTGGAACTACAGTATCAGGTAATAATCTCACAAATAATAGTGAACATGCGGTCAGAAGTAGTAATCTTCAAAATGCAATAATAAATAATAATCATTTGATAAATAATAAAGGTACTGCTTTATATATCTCTGGAAATGGAAATAAAGTTTATAATAATGTTTTTAGTGGTAATAATATTGGTGTTAATATAAATGGCGATAATACTAATTTTACGAAGAATCTTGTCCTTAATACTAAGGCTAATGGTGTGTTTCTAACTGGTAATAATATAAATTTTGCTTCAAATAATATTAGCTCTAATGCTGGTCATGGGCTTCTTTTAAATGGAAATAATCCAATAATCTCTAATAATATTTTTTCAGGCAATAATTATGGTGTAAATGGTCAATTATTATCTAATGGTCTAATTAATAATAATAATTTTTCAAATAATCGTGGTACAGGTTTTTATGCTAAAGGATCTAATAATAGGCTTTATAATAATAATTTTTCAAATAATAAGTTAGGGGTTAATGTTGTTGGAGATACTAGTAATTTTAAAGATAATAATGTTAAGAATAATATTTTGCAAGGTGTAATATTTATTGGAAATTATGTTTATATTGGTTCTAGTAATTTTACAGGTAATAAAAGGAATGCAATAAAAATCACAGGAAATTATGCTACTATTGAAAAAAATTTAGCTACAGGTAATTCTATCAATAGTGCAGGCAATTGTGTAATTCTCATTAGTGGTGGCTATGCTAAAGTGAGATATAATACTGTTAAAAATAATAATTTTCGGGGTATTCGTATTTCTGGAACTAATGCTGAGGTTAAATACAATATTTTAAGTAAAAACATTGGTGGTGAACTGCTTATTAATGGAAATAAAGCAAAAATTCAGCGTAATAATGTTTCATATGGTCGAGGTAATGGTATTTATCTTGTTGGAAAAAGTGGTGATATTTCATATAATAATGTTCATCATAATAATAATGTGGGAATCGCTATAAGGGGAAATCTTAATAAAGTTTATAAAAATACAGCTAATTATAATAAAGCTCAGGGATTATATTTCCGTGGTAACAACTCAAAAATTACAGACAATAATTTTAATTATAATCTTAAAAGTGGGATTAAAGGTGAGGGGAATAAAAATTTAATTAGAAAGAATAATATTTTTAATAATTCCAAAAAAGGAAGTTCCTGTGCGATATTTTTTAAAGGAAATTACAATAATTACACAAGCAATAAAATTTATAATAATGGTTATCATGGATTACATATTTCAGGAAAAAATAATCGTGTAGTTCATAATATTTTAAAATATAATAAAAATACTCAAGGAGTAATTGTTGGAAATAACAATTATTTGTATAATTTAACAGTTTATACTGGTTCTAAAACAGGATTAGGCGTATATGGAAATCAAAACAAAATACTAAAAAGTAAAATATATAAAAACAAAAATCACGGATTAACTATTAAAGGTAATCTTAATAAATTAAATAAAACCATAATTTATAATAATAAAAATGTTGGAATAGTTGTTAAAGGATCTAAAAATAAGTTTTTACAAAACACTATAAAATCTAACAGGATTGGGATACATCATAAAACTGGTAGTAAAAATTATTATAATTATAATTTCATTGTTAATACGAAATATAATTTGTATCGTGTTAAAGGGTCAATTAATGCAGAATATAATTGGTGGGGAGGAAACAAAAAAGCAAAAATAAAAAATAGTAAAATAAATAAATATGTTACAGCTTATTTAACTGCACCTAATACATTGAAACTGAAAAAAGCATATAATATAAATGTTAAATTCAAAGACAATAAAAAGAAAAAACTAAAATTAAATATACCTTCTTTAAAGGTTAAGTTTAGTTTCACGGGTGTGATTTCACCACTTTCTTATACTGTTACTAAAAATATAGCTAAAGCAAAGATTAAAGTAAATCAATATGGGTATTATAAGTTAATAGCTAAGGTTGATAATCAAAAATTGTATAAATATTATATTGGTGATTCTAAAGGAAAAGTTTATGATTTGAAGGTTTATATTTCAATGTTACTAAAGAAAGAAGGTGTAAAAGCAAATAAAGCTTTAGTAAATTCCCTTGCAAAAAAAGCTAATAAGAATGCTAATGAAGCCAACAAGGCTGAGCATAAAACATACTTATCGTTGAGAGATTATCTTTCCAAATCTTTAAAAAATATGTCAGATGGTCCGGGAAAATGGTTTTTAGGAATGATTTTAACGAATATGCCTAAATATAGTCTTAATCAATTTATTAAAGCAGGCGGATTGCAAAGTCTATTTTCTCAAGGACCATTAGGATTTTTAGCAAATTATTATATGACTGGTAAAATTCAGGATGCTAATAAAAAGAATAATGGGGATTTATTAAAGATCTTGGGGGATTCTTTCATTAAGATATATGGGTATAGTAATATAAATAAGGTTGAGGGAAGTGAAATTTGGAAAACGTTATTAGAAATTGGAGTAGGTATTGATAAAAATGGTAGCATGAGTATAGGTGATACTTTATTGAATTTAGCTGCTATGCTTTTAACATTTGGTCTTGGAGGGGTTGTACCAAAATTAGGAAAGTCAGCTTTAACAGCTATTTCAAAAATATTCCCAAAAACAGTAATAACTACCGCAACACAACTTTTTAAAGGATTAACAAAGACAATAACTAAATTTGGAGATAACTATCTGTCTAAGTTTCTTTTAGATTTTTTTTCTGATTATTCATTGAGAAAAGGTATTGTTGATGTATCTAAAATGCTTTCTGGAGATTTTACAGATTTGTTAAAGCAAATTAGTAAAATTCCTCAGTTAAAAGGTATGGATCCTGTTATTGATGCAATTAATATATATAAAAAAGGATTTTCAGGATTAGTGGGATATCTAAGTAAAAATGTTTTATCTAAGATTCCAGGTTTAAAAAAAATTGCTACATTTTTAAACATTAGATCAGATCTAAATGCTGTTAAAAAAGGGGTAGGTAACTCTGTTAATAAGATTATTAAGTCTGTTAAAAGTAATGTGAAATCTGTAGCTTCTAAAATTAAAGCTGCTGCTAAAAAAACATATAGTGCTGTTAAATCTGTGGCTACAAAGATATATAATACTGTTAAATCTGGAGTTACAAAGGTATATAGTGCTGTTAAATCCGTGGCTACAAAAGTGTATAGTACTGTTAAGTCTGGTGTTAATTGGGTAGTTAATAAGCTTAAATTTTGGTAAAAAAATATAATTTTACAGTTTATTTTTATAATATTTTTTAAAAGGTGATAAATTATGGATTTTAAAATGGATTATGATGTTCCTAAAGAGATGAATAAAAATAAAAATAAGTCAGATAGGATTTTAAATGATTTTTCCAGTGTTGATGGTTTATCTAGTGTTTTGGATCAGACTTTAGATCTTATAGATTCAAAGAATATGAATGTTTTATGTAAAAATTTCATGTCTTATGTTGAAAAATTTAGTTCAGATGAAGATAATTTTGATAGGATAAATAGTGATTCTTTTAGTGAGGATTTGCCTCAGTTAGATTATGCTCAAAGTTTAAAAAGGTTTAAATTTATTTATATCCCTAGTATATGGGGTGATACTATTTTATTTGAAAGTTATAATTCTCTCAATGTTTTTTTAGAAGGAATATTATCAATGAAAAAACTAGATCACAAAACTAGTGTTGATGAGGTTCTAAATTTGGCTAATAAAGTAATGATTTTATTAGATGATTTTGATAAAAATGAAAATTTTAT
>JAISIT010000222.1 GCA_031261915.1 Candidatus Methanoflexus mossambicus | reverse complement strand
ATTCTTTACAAATCTTGGAAAGGTGGAGTAAGTCAAAGTAAAATATATATGTATGGTAAAACTTCTTTTGGTATTATTACTAATTCTATGTTTACTGGAAATATTGTATCTTCTAAGATTTATGTATATAAAGCAAATTCTGCATCAATTTTTATTGAAAATTGGAAATCTGGAAAACTCTATAAATCCTATGTATTGTCTAATGGTAAATATTCATATTCAATTTATGTTTCTAAAGGAAAATATATGGTTTCTAATAGTTTAGTAAGATCTTATGGTTATTATGCAATTTTTTATGATACCTCAAAAATAAAATTAGTTAAAAGTAGTGTCAAATCTCGTAAAGGGCTTTCAAATGTTCATAAAGCTATTTAAAATTAATTACATAAAAAATATTTAAATATTTTTCTTATTTTTTTATTTTTATTTTTTATTTTATTTTACTACTTTTTTTAATTTTTATATTAATAACATAAATTTATTAATTAGTAAAAATATATTTAAATACATTATTTAAAAACTTGATATTAATAACTTATTTTATTTAAATTTTTAAATTAATAATTTATTATAATTTATTTCTTATTTTAATCCATAATTTATTTTATTTTTATTAAAATATACTTTATTTTATTATTATTGATTTATGATTTTATATTTTTCTAAGTGATATAAATGGAAAAACTTGGTAAATTAATTTATTCTGGAAAAGCTAAAAGTGTTTATGAGTATAAAGATGAGGATAAAGTGGTTGTATCTTTTAGAGATGATATAACTGCAGGTGATGGTGAAAAAAAAGATAGTCTTTCTAAAAAAGGATATTATAATACACTTATTTCCACTAAATTATTTGAAATTTTAGAGGAAAATGGAATAGCTACACAGCTTGTTAAATTAATTGATAGTTCTTCTATGGTTTCTAAGAAATTAGAAATGATTCCATTGGAAGTAATAGCTCGTAACCTTGCTACTGGCAGTTTAATTAGAAGATTTCCATTTGAAGAGAAAACTCCATTTAATCCACCTATAATTCAATTTGATTTTAAAAATGATGAATTTCATGATCCTATGTTAAATGATGACATAGCTATTGCTCTTAAAATAGCTACTAAGGAAGATTTAGCAGAAATTAGGGAAATTACTCTTAAAATTAATGAAGTTCTTTCAAAATTCTTAGATGAAAATGGTATTTTACTTGTTGACTTTAAATTAGAATTTGGTAAAGATAATAATGGAAATATAATTCTTGGAGATGAAATAAGTCCAGATACTTGTAGATTTTGGGATAATAAAACTCATGAAACCTTAGATAAAGATTTATTTAGAAAAGGCGAAGGAGATGTTATGTCTGCTTATCATGAGATATTTAATAGAATTATATCTAATGAAGACATAAAACGATGGAGTATTGATTCTAATTAGTAGATTTTTTTAATAAAATAGCTATTTTTAATAGAAAATTAATTTTTATTTTTTTATTAATTTTTTTATTAATTTTTTTATTAATTCTCTTATTATTTTTTTTAAAGTTATTGTTATTTTGTTTATTATTTCTAAATTTATTCTCAATTTTCTTATTATTTTTAATTTAATACTCTTTAATAATTTTAAATATTAATTTAAAGTTAATTTAAGTATTATTATATATTTTTATCAAATTTAAGTGATTATTATGTTATTTGATGTTGAAGTTAAAGTTTCTTTAAAAGATGGAATGTTAAATCCAGAAGCAAGCACAATTACAAGGGCTTTAGGTTTATTGGGTTATGAAGTAGAAAATGCTGATACAATTGATATTATTCAATTCCAATTTCAAGCAGAAGACTTAAAAAGCTGTGAGAGTCAAGTAGATGATATGTGTCAAAGACTTCTTTGTAATCCTGTTATTCATAATTATGAAGTTAAAATAGTTGAAATTTAAATATCAGTTTAAATATTAGTTTAAATATTAGTTTAAATATCAGTTTAAATAATAGTTTCAAGAATGAAATTTAAATAACAAAATATTTGAAGTTTAAATGCTAAAATAAGATAATTGAATTATTGTATGGTTGAAATATAATTAAATTAATGGTAATTATATGAAAATTGGAGTTATAAGGTTTCCAGGGTCTAATTGTGATAGAGATGTTTATAAAGTCATTGAATTAGCTGGTGGAAATCCAGAATATGTTTGGTGGAGTGAGGAAAACCTCACAGATTTTGATGGAATTGTAATTCCTGGTGGTTTTTCTTATGGAGATTATTTAAGGGCTGGAGCAATAGCTTCAATCACTCCTGTTGTTGATGAGATAAAAAACCTTGTAAAAGAAGAGAAACCAGTTCTGGGAATATGCAATGGTGCTCAAATTCTTGGTGAAATAGGTCTTGTTCCAGGTGTTTTTACAGTCAATGAAAATCCAATATTTAACTGTGAATGGGTTGATTTAAAGGTTAAAACAAATAGAACTCCATTTACTAAATTATTTAATAAAAATGAAGTCATTAAAATGCCTGTTGCCCATGCCGAAGGACGTTATTTCTATGAAAATATTGATTTATTAAAAGATCAAGATCAAATAGTTTTACAATTTGAAGGAAAAAATCCTAATGGTTCTCTTGAAGCTATTACTGGTGTTTGTGATGAATCAGGTCTTGTTTGTGCAGTTATGCCCCATCCAGAACGTGCATCTCAAGAAATTTTAGGTTCTACTGATGGTTTGAAGTTTTTTAAAGGAATGTTATGATCTTTTTTATTTTTATATTTTTTTTACTTAATAAAATTATTACTTAATAAAATTAAATTAGAAATCTAAGTTTTCTTTATATTTTTTATAATTCTCTTTATCTTATTTTATTTGGAGATATTAAATGACTGTTTATTTAATTGGAGCTGGTCCTGGAGATCCAGAACTTATTACATTAAAAGCTATTAAAGCATTAGAAAAAGCAGATGTAATTATTTATGATAGATTGGCTAATGAAGAAATATTAAAACATGGAAATAATCCTAAACTTATTTATGTTGGGAAAAAAGCTGGAGAACATTATAAATCTCAAGATGAGATTAATAAAATTCTTGTTAATGAAGCTAAAAATAATGAGGTAGTTGTTCGCCTTAAAGGTGGTGATCCTTTTGTTTTTGGAAGAGGTGGAGAAGAAATACTTGCTTTAATTGAAAGTAATCTTGATTTTGAAGTAATTCCAGGTGTAACATCAGCTATTGGAGTTCCTACAACAATAGGTCTTCCTGTTAGTCATAGAGCGATAGCTACTTCATTTACAATAATAACTGGTCATGAAGATCCTACAAAAGCCAATAAACAAGTTAAATGGGATTATACTGCAGATACTTTAATAATTTTAATGGGAATAGGAAATATTAAGGAAAATACTCATGAAATAATGAAGCATAGGTCAAAAGACACTCCTGTTGCAGTAATTGAAAATGGAACTTTGCCAAATCAAAAGATTATTTTTGGAACATTAGAAAATATTTCACAAAAAAAGATTAATACTCCTGCTATTTTGGTTGTTGGAAATGTTGTTGATGTTTATAAAACAATAAAAGAGTTTAAAGATAAGTAATTTTATTTTTATTATTAATTATATTTTTAATTTTAATTTTATTGCTAATTATCTTATTATTTTTAATTTTATTTTTAATTTTATTATTAATTTTAATTTTATCATCAAATATATTGTAATTATTAAATTTGATACTATGAAAACAAATAAATCAAATGATAATCAAAATGAAACATCTAAAACTATTGAAATTGATGGAAAAGAAGTAGAATACTATGAAACTACTACTACAGAAGATGATACGATAGATATTTTTGTTCCAAATTTAGTGAATAAATTTGATCCTAAAACTATTGATGAATATAAAAAATCCCCACAATGGAAGCAATTAGATGAAATTTATAATAAATTTTTAGATATAGACAAAAATGAGATTAATCATATTGATATTATAAAAGAGATATTGTCTTTTGGAGAAATAGCTTTTTTAAAACATAGTGAAGTAAGTTTGGAAATTATGGAAAAAGTTGAGTCTGGTTTGCCTATGGAATTTATATATCTTCCTTTCTTTTTTGATATGAATCCCCATCAAGCTATTGATTTGATAGATAGGAGATACTCTGATGATGAAGAAACATCAATTAAAGCATCAATGGAGATAGATTATTTAATTAAAGAAGATGAAATTAATAGTATGCTAATAGCTATTGAAGAGTTTGTAAATAATGATAATGAAGAAAATATTATTCTTGTTGCGAAAAAGTTATTTGAAAAAGGGGATTTGGCTCTTGCTCCAATTAAATTAAGGTTAATTCAGAAAATAAAACCTCAATTAGAAATTAATTTATTAATTATCGCATTATCAATTATTTATGGGAATAAAGATGATGCTTTGGATTTAATGAAACGATTGTCAAATCCAGATACTGAAATTTTTAATAAAGCTAATGAAGAAGTTTCTAAATTGATTAATGGTATTAATGTTGATTTTTATTTAAATAGACATCCTAAAAAACTTATGGAAATAAATCAAAATATTGATACTAAAATAAAATAATATAAATATTGGATTAATGATTAGGGCTATTAAATTAAGTAATAATATTAAAATAATGAGTATTAATATTAAAATACTGAGAATAAATTAATTAATCATGTTTTTAGGTGTTTAAATGGAGAAAAACAGTCAAAATAAAAAGAAAAAAGTAATAGCTATTACAAGACCATTTAATAGAATTGATGAAGCAGTAAAAATTATAGAAGAGAATAATGCAGAAGTTTTTATAGCTCCTACTTTAGAATTAGAACTTGTAAATTCTCATTCTTTAAAAAAGTTAGTTGAAGATTTAGAAAAATTAGATTGGTTAATATTTACATCTGTAAGTTCATTAGATTCTATATTTAAGTTTTATCCAGATTTTAAAGAAAAATTAACTGATAAAACTAAGATTGTAGCTATTGGAACAAAGACTAAAGAAAAAGCAAATGAATATGGTCTTGTTATTGATTTAGTTCCAAAGGATTTCACTGCTGAAGGTATTTTAAAAGCAATGGAGAACTTTGATATTAAGGATAATTTAATTGGTATTCCTAGAACTCTTAGTGCAAGACATGTTCTTCCCCATGAACTTAAAAATAGAGGGGCTAAGATATTAATAGCTGAAAGTTATAAATCTGTTCTTCCATTGGATGTTGTTAGAATTGAAACATTAATAACTAAAATAATAAATAATGAGATTGATGCTATTACGTTCACAAGTCCACTTACAGTTAAAAATCTTTTTAAGGTTGTAACTGATAATCAAAAAGATGAATTAATAGCTAAACTTTCTAATTATACTTTAACAGTAGCTATTGGACCAATAACATATAAAATTTTAGATGATTTGGGAATAACTGCTTATTATCCAGATAACTATACTGTTAAGGATATGTTAAATCTTTTATTTGAAAATTTAGTCATTTAAGTAGCTGTTACTCTTTTAATTTAAAATACAAACTTTTTAGAAAACGGGAACTAAAGTTCCCTAAGTTTGCTTCGCAAACAAAAGTTTGATCAAAAAATATCTAAATTACTAAATATTTTAATTTAAAGTCAAAAAATAAAAAGATATAAATTATATTAATTATAGATATATTTAACTTAGATATATTTTAATTATGACTATTATTTGTAAATATATTAAGTTAATTGAATTTAATAATATTTTAATTGTTAAACATAGGTGGTTAATTGTCAAGAATAGTATGGCCTGTTTATTTAGATTCAACAAAGTCTCAAAGTGAAGGAAGAAAGATTTCTCAGGAGTTTGCAGTTAAAAATCCTAAATTAACTGAGATTTCTCGAGCTGCAAGAAGATTAAACTTTAATCCAGTCACTGAAGATGATAAAGCTTATCCTGGAAGTTGGTATGAGTTTTCAGGGAGAGTTTTAATTGAACCAGGTGATTTAACAAAAAATCAGGCATTAATTAAAATAGCTAACACAATAAAACAATTAAGATTAAGAAAATAGGTGGAAAATGGAAGATAGATTAAATGAAGTTATTATTGATGAAATTCCAAAAGAAATGGATGAACTATATGATAAAGCTAAAGATTTAATTGCTTCAAGTGAAGATGTTAAGATTTATTCTCATAATGATTGTGATGGGATTTCTGCAGGAGCTATTTTATCTACTCTTTTAGATAGATTAAATAAGAAACATGAAATCGAAATTGTTCCATTGGATAAATTAAATGACCTTAAAATAGCTAATGATCTTACAATATTCGCTGATTTAGGTTCTGGGCAAGATGTGGATAAATTTGCTAAATCAGATTCTAATATTATTATTTTAGATCATCACCCTCCAATTCGAGATTTTAATTATAATGGCACAGTTAAACATAATTTCATTGAAATAAATCCTAATTATCATGATATTGATGGATCCCATTTCGTTTCTGGTGGAGGTCTTAGCTATTTTTTAGCTAAAAAATTAGGATTTAAGGATTTAAGTTGGATTGGTGTTTTATCTGCTGTTGGAGACATGCAAAATTCACGAACTGGAAAATTAGAGGGTTTAAATTCTATTATTTTAAATGATGCTGTTGATGAAGGATATGTTGATGTAATACCTGATTTATCATTGTATGGAAGAAAAACACGACCATTATTTGTGGCTCTTTCTTTTTTTAGTGATGTTAATTTACCAATAACAAATAATAGAACAGAAGCTATTGCATTACTTGAATCTATTGATATAAATCCTAAAATTGGTGATGAGTCACGAACTTTAAGTGATTTAACTAATGAAGAGAAAGGAAAGCTATTTTCTGCTCTTGTTTCTATGTTATCTAAGGCAGTTCCATCTAAATATGTTTATTATATTCCTAAATTAGTATCTGCTGATTCTTATGAGTTTTTAATGGAAGAAGATATGACATTTCTTAGAGATGCTTCGGAATTTTCAACAGCTATGAATGCATGCACAAGAAACAATCGTGAAGATATTGCACTTAAAATATTAAAAGGAGATAGAATTGAAAGTTTAGATGAGCTTATAGATATTTCAAAAGAACACAGGAGATATTTAGCTCAAAATATCCATAAAATTGAAGAAGAAGACTCAATCATTGAAAAAGAAAACCTTCAGTATTTTAATGGCAATGGAATACGAAGTTCTGTTGTTGGAACAATAGCTGGAATGGTTTTATCCAGTGCAAATTGGAGAAAACCGATTTTAGGTTTTACACAAGTAAGTGAGGAAAGTTTAGATTGGAAAGTTTCTCTTAGATGTTCACGGCTTTTATCATATCATGGAATTCATTTTGGAAATATCATTAGAGAAATTTCCCGTTCTGTTGGAGGAAATGGTGGAGGTCATTCTGTTGCATGTGGAGCTTATATTCCTTATGATAAAAAAGAAGAGTTTTTAGATAAGTTTAATAAAAGATTAAATGGAGTTTTAGAACTTTAAATTTTTATTTTTCAATATTTAGATTTTTATTATTTCTATTATTATTTTAATTCTTTTTATTTTTATTTTTAATTGTATTTATGGAGTTATTTTTAATTTTATTGTTGTTTATGATATTATTTTTAATTAAAATATTTTTTTTAAATATATAAATAATGTTAATAATATTATTTGAAAAAAGATATATCCATATAAATGAAGTTATATTGATTTTAAAAATATTTTAAGATATGATAAAACGATAGAAATAAAAATAATATTTTATAATGGATTGTATGTCAATTGTCAAATAATTAATTGTGATTTAATGTTTTTAAAAATAAAAAATATAGGTAAATATGGTAAAATTGGAGGGGAGATTAAAGCACCTCCGTCTAAAAGTTATAGTCATAGAGCTATTATCTTGGCATCTTTTGCAGATGGGGAGTCTGTTATTCGTGATGTTTTATTGTCTGAAGATACTTATAGTTCAATAACTGCTTGTGAATCTTTTGGAGCTAAAATTAAACTTATTGAAAATAATAAATCATTAAAAATTCTTGCTACACCAGCTATTCAAAATATTTCAAATGATGCTATTGATTTAAACAATTCTGGAACTACACTTAGAATAATGACTTCAATAGCTGGACTTTCATCAAATAAAACAATATTTACTGGAGATGAGTCATTAAAAACAAGACCAATGCAGATTCTATTAGATGCAGGGAGAGATTTAGGTTTAAATGCAAAATCAATTAATGATAATGGAAAACCACCAATAGCTATTGAACCAGGTTTTGTTGGTGGAAAAACAGTTATTGATGGTAGTGTTAGTTCTCAATTTATATCATCACTTTTAATAGCTGGAACTATTTCTGATAACGGAATAGATCTTGAAGTTAAGGGAGATTTTATCTCTAAATCTTATGTTGCTATGACATTGGACATAATGGAAAAATTTGGAATTAATTTTGTATCTGATTTATTTACAAAGGGTCATGAAGATTGTTGTGAAGCAAATAAAAAATGTGCATCGACATTTTTTAAAATTAAACCTCAAAAATATATTTCAAGAGAATACACTGTTGAAGGAGATTTTTCGTCTGCTTCATATCCTCTATCTCTTGTAGCTATTATGGGTGGAGAGATTAGGGTTAATAATCTTTTTAAAGATTCTAAACAAGGGGATAAGTTAATTTTAGAAATTTTAGAGAAAATGGGGGCAAATATAACTATTGATGATGATTATATTGTTCTTAAATCTGATGGAAATTTAAATGGAATTGATATGAATCTTAATAACTCTCCAGATTTACTTCCAACTGTTTCTGTTTTAGCTGCAATGGCTAAAGGAACTACAAAGATATATGGTGTTCATCATGCTAGATTTAAGGAAACAGACAGAATAGCTAAATGTGCTGAAGAATTAAAGAAATTAAATATTAATGTTAGAGAATTTGATGATGGAATGGAGATTATTGGAGGATTAAACTTAAATAAAAATGATGTTGAAGATAATAATCTTGATAATTCTCCTATAATTTTAAATTCCCATAATGATCATAGAATAGCTATGGCTTTTTCTTTAATAGGATTAAAACGAGAAATAGCTATTGAAAATGGTGATGTTTTTGATGTATCTTTTCCTAATTTCTTAGAGATAATGGCTGAAATTGGTTTTTACTTAGAATTGGAATAGAAGAATAACAATGATTTTAAGATAAATATTCTTTTTTTTAAATTATAAATGAATATATTATTTATTTAATCTTAATTTTTACTTGAGGTGGATATAATTTCAAAAAAATTAAAAGAATCAAAAAAAGAGAAACAAATTAGAATAAAAAAGATAATGGAAAAATTAGAAGAAATATTTACTTTAAGAGTATTTGAAGATAGAAATCCTTATAGGGTGTTAATTAGAACTATTCTTTCTCAAAGAACTAGAGATGAAAATACAGATAAAGCAAGTTCTATGCTTTTTTCTAAATACAAAACAATGGAAGAAATAGCTACAGCACCAACAGAAGGCATTGAAAAGCTTGTAAAAGTAGCAGGTTTTTTTAGAGTTAAAGCAAGAAGAATTCAAGAAGTATCTCAGCTATTAATTGATGAATATGGAGGTATTGTTCCAAATAACTTTAAAGAACTTATGGAACTTCCAGGAGTTGGTAGAAAAACAGCTAATTGTGTTTTAGTTTATGCATTTCAAATTCCAGCTATTCCTGTGGATACGCATGTTCACAGAATAACTAATCTTTGGGGTCTTGTAAATACAAAAACTCCAGAAGAAACGGAATTAGAGCTTGCTAAATTTATTCCAAAAGACCTTTGGATAGATTTAAATGACTTAATGGTTCAATTTGGTCAACAAATATGCAAACCAAATCACATGCTTTGTGAAAAATGCCCTATAACTGAGTACTGTGATTATTTTAGTAATTTACAAGATTAACATTGTATAATGTTTTATCAAATATTTGTAACTTGTTGTTAATATTATTTAGTCATAAAAATATTATAATCTTTTGGTCATATTTCAATGTGGGCTAAAAAAATTAGGCATGTTTCAAATTTTTTTAAAAAATTATAAATAGTGGGGAAGCACATGTTTTATTTGCATGTGTTGTTTGATGTTATTTGAGTAATAATAATTTAAAATATTTTTTTGGATTAAATATTACAATTAATATTTCTTTTAAATTTAATAAAAACTATTAATTTAATCTATAAATTTATTTAAATTATTAATTTCAATATTAAAAAATATAATAATCTTTATTTTAAAAATAAATAAAAATTAAAGATTTTTTTAAATAAATTTCATTGACTAAAGATAATTAAATAATGAATTATTGCAATAGTATTAGTTTAATAATGAAAAAATAAAAATAATACTATTTTAAACAATAATTATATGTTTAAAAGTTAAAAATGTTATATATATAAAAAAATAATTCATATAATTCTCTTTTAAGTTAATGACATCAGGAACACATCATAAGTTTAGTAATTTTTAGTAATTTTTAGTAATTGTATACATTATATTTTGATATATTATATTTTGATCAAACTTTTGTTTGCGAAGCACACAACTTAAAAACTTTAGTTTTCGTTTTTAAAGGTTTGTTTTAATATTTATGGAGTTAAAAAATGAAATATGTTATTTTAATTGGGGATGGTATGAGTGACTATCCTTTAAGTGAATTAGGTGGGAAAACACCACTGGAAGTTGCAAATAATGTGAATATGGATTTCATTGCAGCTAATGGAGTGACAGGTTTAATTAATAATGTTCCAGACTCATTAGAACCAGGTTCTGATGTTGCTAATATGAGTATTTTTGGTTATAATCCCGTAAAGTATTACACTGGGAGAGGACCCCTTGAAGCAGGGAGTATTGGCATTGATTTGAAAGATGGTGATGTAGCTTTTAGATGTAACCTCATAGCAGAAGAGGATGGAAAAATTAAGAGTTCAAATGCAGGACATATATCAACATTTTTAGGAAGTATTTTTATTGGTGATTTAAACTGTTATTTTAATAAACATATTAGAAATAATGAAAATAATGTAGGTTATTTAAATAAAGAATCTTATTCTGGAAAATTTTATTCTGGAATTAGTTATAGGCATCTTTTTGTTATTAGTGGTGAAGAATATAAAAACTTAAAAATAACACCTCCCCATGATATTGTTGGTGAAGAAATAGCTGATTATCTTAATTTTGATGATAATGAGTGTGGTAAAGTTATTAAAGAGATAATGTTAAGGTCTAATGAGTTTTTAGATGACCATGATCTTAATTATCGGATGATGAAAGATGACAAACTTCCTGCAAACATGGTTTGGTTATGGGGTCAAGGTTTAAAACCAGATCTTCCAGATTTTAAAGGATTATATGGATTAAATGGAGCTGTTATTACTGCTGTTGATTTATTAAAAGGTATTGGCATATTTTCTGGACTTAAAATCATTGATGTTCCTGGTGCTACTGGTTATTTTGATACAGATTATCTTGCCAAAGGAAAACATGCTGTAGAAGCTATTGATAAATTTGATATTATTTTTATTCATGTTGAAGCTCCTGATGAAGCAGGACATAGTGGAGAAATTGATGAAAAGATTAAAGCTATTGAAAGCATTGATAAATATATTTTAGGACCAGTTTTAGATAAATTAAAATTAATTAATCAAGAAAATAATGAAAATTATAAAATAGCTATTTTGCCTGATCACCCTACTCCAATTGATATTCGAACTCATACTCGTGATGATGTTCCAATAGCTATTTATTCATCTGATAAAGAGAATGTTGATGATGTTAAAAAATATGATGAGGAATCTGTTAAAATGGGCTCTTTAAACATTTCTGATGGCTATAAACTCATAGATTATTTGATTAATAATTAATTTGATTTCAAATAAATTATGATTAAATCTATTTTTTTTTTTATTTTTTTTATTTTTTTATAACTCTTTTTTTTTTTATTTGTTTATCCAATATCATAGATAAAATTAAATTTTATTTGACGAATCATTTATATATGATTAATTAAAAACTTATATTTATTCAAGTAATATTAATATTAGTTCAATTTTACTTGATAAAATTAATAAGTAATTGATTTAAACTTATTATATGAAATTATATTAGAATAAATATAATAATGGTAATGGTAATAATAATGTTATAATAATAGGAATAATAATTAATAGTAATTAGAGTAATAATATAATAGTAATTAGAGTAATAATAATTTATAATTAATTTAATTAATTTAATTAACTAATTAAACTTTAAAAAATAAAGAAGATGAAATTATGGTAAATAAAAAATTGATAATCGCTATAATCATCATAATATTCCTAGTTGGCATAATTGGTGGAAATTTTATCTATCAAGCAGAATCAACATCAGTTAATATGGATAAAATCAATGCAGGATATATTACAATGTCTGCAGGGCATGCTTTGATATTTATAGCTAAAGAAAAAGGATTTTTTGAAGATCAAAATTTAAGTGTTAATGTTCAAGAGTTTACAACAGGCAATGATGAGTTAAATGCTCTGTCTTCTGGAAAATTAGATGTTGCTGTTGATGGAGTTGGAGAAGCATTAATCCAAATGAATCATGGGAAGAATTTCACATTCATTGGAGGTGTTGAAAGTGGAGACCATGCAGTAATAGCTAAAAACGATGAAATAGCTAAAGAACTTCAAAATGACCCTAATAAGTATAAAAATTATAAAATAGGGACAGTTGCTGGAACACCTGCAGAAGTTATAACTTTAGGATTTTTAAATAATGATTATAATATTAAAAAAGATCAATTAGATATTATTGAGTTTAAAACTGCTGCAGATGTTGTAAATGGATTAAAATCTGATAAAATTGATGTTGGATTGGTTTATCCTGCATTCCAATATCAAGCAGAAAAAGAAGGTTTATCTATTGTTAATTGGACAGATGAATTAATTCCAGGGTTGCCTGATTGTAGGGTAACAATAAATGCTGATGAATTAACTAATGAAACTCAGGATAAATGGGTTAGATATATGAAATCTTTAATCAAAGCATATGATTTCTATAAATCCAACCACACAGAAACTTTAGAAATTGTTAAAAAGTATGTTCCATTAGCTGATGATCTTTTAAATATTTCTACATACAACGATCATTTAGCAATATCCACTGACCCTTATGAGAAAGGAACCCAAGAAATCTACGATATTCTTACAAATATAGGTTATGTGGACGGTTCTTTAGATGTTTCAAGTCATTTCAATACTACAATATATGAAATAGCTTTGAATGAAATGTTAAAAGAAGATCCAAATAATCCAAATTATCTGGAATTAAAAACAACTTTTGATGAGCAGAAATTAAATTAATTCTGTTTTTTTTTATTTTTTTATTTTATATTTTTTAAATAATCTTTTTTTAATGATTTTTATTTTTAATAACACTGATGATTTTAATTTTAATATTTTTAATTTTAATAATTTTAATTTTAATAAGAAGTATAATAATATTTTTAATTTTAATAATTTTAACTCTAATAATTTTAATTTTAATAATATTAATAATAATAGTAATAATAATAGTAATAATAATAGTAATAATAATAATAATAATAATAATAATAATTTTTGATCAAACTTTTTTCATGAAAAGTTTAAGTTATAATTTTTTGTGGTAAATATTATGGGAG
>JAISIT010000208.1 GCA_031261915.1 Candidatus Methanoflexus mossambicus | reverse complement strand
AAGATTTTTAAGTGGATACATAATGTTATACCAGTACATATTCAATTATAAAGAAAATTCAGCAGACAAAATACTTCAAACTGTATTAAATATTGAAATATCTTAGGTGCATGAGCGTTCTTTTATAATCTAAAAATAGTTTTAATACCATTTACTATTCCATTAGATATTTTTTTTACACCAGCATATAATGAAGTTACAATCTTTTTTCCATAGCCATAACCAGATTTTATAATGGTCTTGCCAGTATTATAATGGTTTATAGTCGTGTTTTTAATTTTTTGAGTTTCGGATTTTATGTTATTTGTTATTTTACTAATAATATTTTTAGATTTATTTACTAATATATTTTTTACAATATTCGCTGCTTTTTCAATATATAAACTATTGAATTTATTTATATTTTTTTAATGGTTAGTTTAATGGATTTATTTTAAAAGTGGAAGTATGTCTACTTCAAATAGTTTATAAAAAGTTTTATATGCTATAATTACATCTTCAATAATGATTTTATCTCGATTATTATTCACTGCATTACAGGCTGCTAAAAATGTTAAAATAAAACGATTTGTGGAAAGATTACTAATAAACAATTTATCTAATGGTTTTGCAATAATATAACTAAGCATATCTCCAAGTATATCATATATTTTATCAAACAATTTACTAGCATTTTTATCTAATTTTATATTTTTTAATAATATAAAATATTCTTTTGTTACTGAATTAAACTCTATATTTTTATCAAAATCATATGATGTTTTCATTACTTTTTCAACAAAAAGAAATACTTTATGAATATTATTAAGATCTTTTTCCATATGCACTAAATAAAAACAAAAAGTGTAAAATACTTGAAAATGTTCAAATAAAATTACATCACTCCATAACTTTGGAATATATATTATTTTAAATTTTGATTTTTTTAAAATCATACTTTTTTGAACAATTGGAAAATTCTTCTCTAATGATTTTAAATCAAAAATTTCACCATAATTTTTAATTATTTCTTCATTAATTAGATTTACTGATTTTGTATATGTTATAAATTTTTTAGAATGATATAAATCTAAAGTTTTTTTTAATATATTTTTTAATTCTTCAATAGATTCATATTTTTTCAAAATTTTAATGACTTTTTTTTCTTCATTTTTCATTTCTTCTTCCATATTATATTCTATTTTAACCATTTAAATCACCATATTTTTTATAATCTAAAAATGTTCTTAACAGTAGTAACTACTTTACCTACTACAGTGCCCACAACAACTTTTTACCCCACCAATCATATTCAGCTATTGCAGAGCATTTATACTTATACAGGTTATATTTTTCATTAACAATATTGCTAAAAAGATAATAATTATTTTTACCATTTAATTGACCTATTCCTAAAAGATTACTTCGCATAATACTTTGAACTATTACATTTTTATCACCATTAAGATATATTCCCATATACTTATTTGAGTTAGTGGTTGTTTTATTTATTCTATTCTTATCTCCTTTTATTACAATTCCTGAATGCTGATTTTTCTCTGTTTTACTATTTAAAATATTATTATAGTTTCCATGTATAACTATTCCTGAATCTCCACCATCAACTACTGTAACATTGTATAATAGATTTCTATTTCCTTCTAAAACTAATTGTGAATATTTATTGCTTTTAAAAATAGAATGTAAGACTCGATTATTGCTCCCTATAATATGTAATCCATGAAAATGGTTATTTTGTATCTTATTTGTAGTATAGTTGTTGTAGTTTCCTTTAAAGTATATTGCACAATATTTACCTCCTTTAGAGTTGTTAAAAATAATATTATTTTTAATTAAATTTCTATTTCCCTCACCTATAACTCCATTTTTAGAATTATAATTAAAATAATTATCTAAAATCCTTGAATTATGTCCTTTAAAGTATAATCCTTCTTCTTTATTATAATTAACCACATTCTTATAGATTTTATTAAGATTACCGTTTAAATCTACTCCTATTTTATTATTATATGTCCTATTACTATAGATTACTCCATTATTTCCTTGTAAAGATAGTCCATAATTTTTAGAATAAGAAATATTATTATAACGAATATTAGCACTCTTTCCACTTATAACTAAACCATTATTTCCATTATTCCTTATATTATTATAGTATATAACTGCATTATCACCCATTAACCTAATACCATTATACTCATTATTATTTATAGTATTGTATCGTATTTTAGCATTATTTCCTTTAATTAAAATAATATAATTGCTTGTAGATTCTACAAGATTATTATTAACCTTATTTCTCTCAAAAATAAGATAATCACCACTAACACTCACAGCATCCATCTTATTTTCTGTAAAATTATTAAAAACACAATAAAACTTATCTCCACTAAATTTAACACCATACCAATCACTATTTTCAACAGTATTAAATGAAAAATTAACACTACCACCAATAAGATTAACACTCATAAAATTATCAGAAAAATCATTACCATAAACCTTATTACCACCACCTTTAGCATATAAACCCATATTACGATTATTCAAGAAAACATTATCATTAATACTCCCATAAGCGAAAGATTCACCATTAACACCATAATAATTACCATAAAACATATTATCAGAAATAACAGAACCACTACCACCAAACAATAAACCATTACCCCAATTTGAAGAAATATTATTAGAAACAAATCGTATATTATTACCACTTAAGCTAACACCATCATCATCACTATTAACAACCTGATTATTCGTAAAATTAAGATTATTTCCACTAACATAAACACCCATACCATTATTATCAATAGCATTATTGTAGATGTTATTATAATATCCTTTAGCATATAAAGCCGTATTACGATTATCTAAAAACCTATTGCCATTAATAATGCCATAAGACAAAGAATTACTATTAACACCAAAACCATTATCATAAAACATATTATTATAAATAACAGGACTACCACCACCAAATAACAAACCATTACCCACATTCAAAGAAACATTATTAGAAACAAAACGAATATTATTGCCCATTAAACTAACGCCATCACTATGACTACCAATCACCCCATTATTAGCAAAATTAACATTATTACCAGTAACATTAACACTCATACCATTATTAATAAATTCATTGTTATAAATCCTATTATCATCCCATTTAACAGAATATAAACCCACATTACAATTATCTAAAAACACATTACCACTAACAACACCATAAGACACCAATTTAACATTAACACCATAATCATTACCACAAAAAACATTACCCGAAATAACAGGACTACCACCACCAAACAACAAACCATTACCCACATTATAAGAAATATTATTAGAAACAAACCTAATATTATCCCCAGTTAACCTAACACCATCAGTTACACTATTAATAATCATATTATTAGTGAAATTAATATTATTTCCACTAACATTAATATTAATGTCATGATTACCAATAATATTGTCATTAATTCTATTATTATCAAATTTAGAATAATATAGCTCAATATTATGATTTTTTAAAGACATATTACCACTAATAGTTTATTTAAATAAAAATTTACTATTAATAATGAGTAAATATTATTTTTACTTCTCAAATTTATCATTTAATGGAATTTAGGTTTGTCCTCTGTTTTTTCAATTAAATCATGATGAATATCAGAATTTTTAACAGAATTCTCATTAGTTTCTTCATTAGATTTTAAATTATTATTTTTTCCAGAATTAGCTATTTTTTTATAAGTTGCACCAGTAATTGAAAATATTAACACTATAACAATAAATCTAGCAATCAAAACATCACTTAACCATTGCAAATTAAAAATAACCACCAAAAAAACAAATAAAGACGACAAAAATATAAACATCAAAATTGCACCAATAACTCCCAGTATTTTCCTAAACATATTATACTCACTCTCCAAAAACTATAAAATACAAATATTATTTTAAAAGCGGAAGTATATCTACTTCAAATAATTTATAAAATGTCTTATATGCTATAATCACATCTTCAATCATTATTTTATCCCGATTATTATTCACTGCATTACATGCGGCCAAAAATCTTACAATAATACGGTCAGTTGTAGCATTTCCCATAAAAAGTTTATCAAAAAATGATGCGATAATATAATGTAAAATATTATACAGAATGGAATATATCTTTTCAAGAAGTTTATTTGGTTTTTTATCGATTTTTATATTTTTTAATTTAATGAAGTATTCTTTATCTTTTGAACTATAATCTATATCTTGATTGAAATCATATACTAAATCCATTATTTTTTCCATTAAGATAAATACCTCTTCAAATGATATTAAATCTATATCTTTTTCCATAGCAATTAGATGATGGCAAAAATTTAAAA
>JAISIT010000149.1 GCA_031261915.1 Candidatus Methanoflexus mossambicus | reverse complement strand
TTGTTCATTAACCTTTTTTACTTCCTTTGTTAAATTTTTAACAACAGCATCAGGGTTTTTTTCATCTTCTTTTTCAACAGCTGTAAAGACAACTAAAGACTCTTCAAACATACCGTTCTCTTGTTCTTTTTCGATTTCTTCAGCTATTGGAGTTTTATTTTTTATTTTATACTTTAAATAATCTGAATGTACTAATAACACTCTCATTTTATCACATTTTCCTTTTTTTAATTAAAATTTAACCATTTTAAAAAATAGCTAAACTATATGAATATCATCCGTTACATATACATGTCGTTAATAATATACTGCATTTTTCACTGACTTATCTTTTTTTGAAAAATTTGTAATTTTAATATTATTTTATAATTTATTTTTTAATTTTTTCTATATTTATATTTATTCTTTATTTATTATATATTTTAGGGTCATGTTTTAAGATTGTAATATTTTTAAAAATTTTATTTTTCATTTTTTTCATGATTGAAGTATATTAGAAAATTTCGTCCTGTAAAAATTTGGTTTTGGTAATATAAAATATTGTAATATATTTTTATGATTTGTAACAAAAAAATTATTGTAATCATTTTTGAACTTTTTATAATAATAAATTTTGGAAACTTTTTTTAAAAATATTTTTTTTGAGAACTAAATATTATCTAAAAAATTAAAGATTAAAAATTCATACTAATAATTGTTACTATAATTTTTTTGTTTTTTTTATTTAATGAAAAGAATGAAAAACTTGGAGTACTAATATTTTTGTGAGAAAAGTTGAGTAAATTTTAATTTTCAATTAAGCTATTAATTTGTTTTAATACATTCAAACATTAGGGCAAAATACCTATTTTTCACCCACTATATATACATGTGCTCTACTAAACTTCATAAGTTTTTACTTTTTCTTCTAATTTTGCTTTATTTCTAATTTTAAACCTTTTTCATACTTATTTATTTTAAATAAGATTTATTATTTCTTAATATTTTAAATTAAGCTAATATTTCCATTAATTCTAATTTTTAAACTTTCTACTTTCTTTTGTAAAATAAATTTTTCTATAATATATTCTATTGTATCTTATTTTAATGCTTATTTTTTCAGTATCTAAGATAATATCCATCTAAAATAGCTATACTCATTTATAATATCTCTAATTAAGATTTAAACCAAAAATAACTCTAAAATCAAGCAAATAATAATTTTTTGAAAACAAAAAAAATTTTAGTAATTATTTTCAATTTTCTGTAATCTTTATTATGTAAGTTATGTTACTTAATAATTTATAATTTTCACTAAACAGCTTTTATATCTTCTAACACGACTTTAATCTAAAAATAAGAATAATATATTCTTTATTAGTATTAAAACTAATATTTTAATCGTTTATAATCTTAAAAACATTATATTATTTAATTAATTACTATTTAAAGGAAATTTCTAAAAATTTCAAATTTTTATAATAATTTTTAAGCTCTCTAATTATCTGGTTTCTTTTTTTAATAGTAATTTTTCTAATATTTTTCTATAGCTATTGTCTTTTTCATTTATTTTTAACTGTAACTTTTTTCCTTCTTTTGAAAATTCTTTGAAAGATTTTATAGTAACCTTTCTAATAATAACAAATTTTTAACATTCTATTTCTTCTGATTTTTCATAGTAATTTTTTTTAGACTTTTTCAACTTCTACTATATCGACATTTTATTTTTGAATTGTAACTTTTTTTATTTTTGAACTGTAGCTCCAGTAGTGATTCTGTATTTCATGATAGTAATTTTTCCTATTTCTAAAATTGGAAATACTATTAATATCTAATTTTTTGATAGTAATTTTTTTTGTTTTTATTAGTGAAAATTTTTGGATTTATTTTAGTTGTGATAGTAATTTTTTTTCTATTACTTTTAATAGTTACTGTAAATATTTTTATTTTTTGATAGTAATTTTTTCAAATTTTGTTCACATGTTTACAGTACAAATTCTAAAATTGAGATAGTAATTTTTATTAATGATCTTAATATTTCTTGTAATTTTGATTGTAATATTACTATTTTTTTTACAGTAAATATTTATTTTATCCACTGTTTCATCAATTTTTACCCCTTTTTGTAATTTTCTTGGTTGCGTGTTATTTTGCTTTTAGCGTGTTAAATTGTCTTTGTTTAGACCAAAAAGCTTATTAATAGCTATTTACATAATATTACTATGCAATTGTTTGAAATTAGTGTTTAATAGCTAATAAGTTGATTTTTAGAAAAGTATTTATATCAGTAATTACAAAGTATAACTTGGCTTATTGGGTAGCCAAAAAGTGTTTAATAAAATTGGATTATTGTAAAAAGCTTCGTGCTTTTTTCATTGGTGTTTGTATTTTAATAACTATAAATTTTTTTTATAGTTATTTTATCAAACTCCTTTGAGTTTTTTGGATTTATTTTTTGCATGTTTTCATTTGATTTGACAACGAACGGAGTGAGGAAGTCAAATCCGTGTTAAATCCTTTGAGTTTTTACTTTTTTTGACTTATTTTTTTCCATTAGATATTTTTTTTATGAATTGCTGTATTAATTGTGAATAACTTTGTAGCTAACTAAGTTTTTCATGGTTTTATTTGATTTGACTAGGAGGGCGAAGCCCGACGATGTCAAATCCCTGTTTAAGTATGAACTTTTGTAAATAATAGCTAAATCTTTGACTAAACCTTCCAAAAATAATAGAACCCAATCTAAACACTTTTAGGGCATAGATGTAAGTGGGACCCAATTTTAAACCCTTTCTATTGCCACTATTGAATGAAGGTGAAAGTAATGTGGGATTCAATATTTCAGATTATTGGTAATCTATTAATATTATTAGCCGCTATTATTAGGCTAATATTCAAATAATAGTCAAAACACGAATAAATAAAAGTTTTTTTCTTTAAACACTATGTACAGTTCTTTTTTTCATCTTGAAGGGGTTAAAAAGGACTTTTAGTGAACTTTATGAGAGTTCATATATTTTTTTTCAATAGCTATTTATTCAATAGCTATTTAATAAGTTGATTTTTAGAAAAGTATTTATATTATTAATTACATAGTATAACTTGGCTTATTGGGTAGCCAAAACGTGTTTAATAAAAGTTTTTAGGTTGGAAAAAAAGCTTAGGCTTTTTTCATCGGCGTTTGTTTTTAATAGCTATTTCAATAGCTATTTCCAAACTCCTTTGAGTTTTTCTTATTTTTTTCAATAGCTATTTCCAAACTCCTTTGAGTTTTTCTTATTTTTTTCAATAGCTATGTTTTTTGTCTTGAATTGACGAGGAGGTCGAAGACCGACGATGTCAATTCCGTGTTAATTAATCTGAGTTTCCAAATTCCGCGTTAGTATATCAATTTTTACTTCTTCTTGTAATTTTGTTGTTTGTGTGTTATTTTGTTTTTAGAGTGTTAAATTGTCTTTGTTTAGACCAAAAACTTTATTAATAGCTATTTACATAATATTACTATGCAATTGTTTGAAATTAGTATTTAATAGCTAATAAGTTGATTTTTAGAAAAGTATTTATGTCAGTAATTACAAAATATAACTTGGCTTATCGGATAGCCAAAATGTGTTTAATAAAATTTTGAATCTACGAAAAGCTTAGGCTTTTTTCATTGGTGTTTGTTTTTAATAGCTATAAATTTTTTTTATAGTTATTTTATCCAAACTCCTTTGAGTTTTTTGGATTTATTTTTTGCATGTTTTTATTTGATTTGACAACGAACGGAGTGAGGAAGTCAAATCCGTGTTAAATCCTTTGAGTTTTTACTTTTTTTTGACTTATTTTTTCATTAGATATTTTTTTCCACGAATTGCTGTATTAATTGTGAATAACTTTGTAGCTAACTAAGTTTTTCATGTTAAAATATGGACTTTTGTAAATAATAGCTAAATCTTTGACCAAACCTTCCAAAAATAATAGTAACTCATTATAAACAATTTTAGGGCATAGATGTAAGTGGTACCCCAATTTTAAACCCTTTCTATTGCCACTATTGAAGGAAGGTGAAAGTAATGTGGGATTCAATATTTCAGATTATTGGTAATCTATTAATATTATTAGCCGCTATTATTAGGCTAATATTCAAATAATACGTAATACGCTCAACTAAAAGTTTTTTTCTTTAAGTTACTATATGTAAAGTTCTTTTTTTCATCTTGAAGGGGTTAAAAAAGACTTTTAGTGAACTTTATGAAAGTTCATATGTTTTTTTAATAGCTATGCTTTTTTGTCTTTGTTTAGATCAAAGGTTTATTAATAGCTAATAACTTTTCTTTTAGAAAAGTATTTATATCAGTAATTACATAGTATAACTTGGCTTATTGGGTAGCCAAAGCGTATTTAAATAAAATTGTTTATAATATAAAAAAAGCTTCGTGCTTTTTTCATTGGTGTTTGTGTTAATAGCTATAAATTTTTTTTATAGTTATTTTATCCAAACTCCTTTGAGTTTTTACTTATTTTTATTTGATTTGACGAGGAGGTCGAAGACCGACGATGTCAAATCCCTGTAACCAAAACCTTTATATACTACTTCAGACAATATTAAATATGTTGACATTATAGTTTATTAATAAAATTTGCATTGATATTTTATTTTTTATCCCTTTTTGTATTCAAAAAGAAGGATAAAGTTCTTTTTAAAAAATCTCGAAAGATAGGAATCTTCATCGTAGATTAACGATCAATCCATTTATTATTTCTCTAATGTCGGTCAACACGATTATAATCAACAAAATTATTAATATTATATTAATGAAGAGATAATCCTTAATAATTGCATAAAACAAGAGCAGAATAGCTAATCAGTAAGATTAACACTATTAACTATCCCTTTAAGAAATTGCTAAGTAATGGCCAAAATAACTCCTATTATTTTGCTCTAATTGTTGTGTAAAGGTTTAATCTTAATATTAATTCAAAAATTAAATAATATAAATTAAGCATGGTAATCAAATTGAATATGAACGAAAATAAAAATTCATTGGTTAGGATAATTGGATTAGTCCTTGTAATGGCTGTAATAGCTACTGCCATCGGTGCAGTATCAGCTGCAAGTGACACATCAACTATTAAGAATGCTGTTGATGGCGCTGAAAATAATAGCAAGATTATTCTAAAGAATGGGACATACAACGGGTCTAATAATACCAATATAACTATTTCTAAAAATTTAACAATTGTTGGTGAGAGTGCCGGCAAGGTTATTATAGATGGTTCTAATGTTGCCAAAATGTTCACTGTAACAAAAGGCAATACTCTTACTTTAATTAATATCACATTCATGAATGGGTTTGGTGTTAATGGTGGTGCGATCTATAATGATGGTACTCTCAATATCCAAAATTGTATTTTTATAAATAATATAGCTACTTCAAACGGTGGAGCTATTTACACCAATAATGGAGAGCTTAATATTTATGAAACTATGTTTATAAATAATGATGCACTTAATGGTGGAGCTCTTTTCGTTCAGGACTCCCGTGGTGTTGTTAATTACAATGACTTTGAAAATAATTCAGATTATGATCTGTACTATAATGGATCATTCGAGAATTTCATTGCAGACTATAATTACTGGGGTAAAAACATCCCAACTATAACTGGAATACTTTTAAATAATTATTTTGTTGTACAAATCATTGAAAAAGTTGATGAAACTTATGATGATACATATGTATCAGATGATGTAAATACTGATGTTTTTAGTAATGATGATACTTTAGTAAATAATGTAACTATTGATAACAAAATTATTAGACTTAATACTAATGAAGACTTTGGTATTGTAAAATTATCTAAAATAGTCAAAATTCATACTGTAATTTTTGATGAAATTATTACTGTAAATAATAATGGTTTGGATAGTACAGCTATTCTGGATTCTAATAATAATTACAATAATAATAATGATAAAAGTACAGATGGTTCTACTGTAGATGATGTTCAAGGTCAAAGTGAAAATATTACTTTTACTTTTAATAATGAGACATATGTTGCAACTGTAACTAATCATTCAAATGGTCAAGTTACAGTTGAAATATATGACTCAGAAGATAAAATAGCTATTTTCTTAAATGATTTGATTGGCGCAAATGGTGTTTCTGATGTTCTTTATACAGAAATAACTAGATTTAATACTCAGATTAGAATAGCTATTGTTTCTTCTAACAAGAATAAGATAATGGTTACTTTTGATGATTATTTAGTTGATTTTGAGGAAATAGCTATTTATATTAATGGGCAATTATTTGGAAATTCTGTTGTTAATAATAGTGGAATTGAGTTTGAATATAATATAGATATTATTAATGATATTAGTGATTATAATAATTATAATAATAATGAGAATAATAATCAAAATACACTTGAAACTGATGACCCAGTTGAAATCGATGACTCACTTGAAGAACAAAATACACTTGAAACTGATGACCTACCTGAAAATAATGATTTAGTTGAAAATGATGAAAGTGGTTTAGGTCAAAATGGTGAAGAAATTGTTGTTGAGGATGTTGTTCGTCGTTCTGTTGGTGGAATGAGTCGTCTTGCTGCAATAGCTCCGCTTGCTGTTACAGATGCTGTGTCTGTTATTACTGTTGCTGCTGTTGTTGGTGCTAGTACTTATTATGTTAGTCCTACTGGTAATGATAATAATGCTGGAACTAGTACTGGTGCTCCTTTAAAAACAATAGATGTTGCTCTTGCTAATATTGCTGCTGGTGGTACTATTTATCTTATGACTGGTACTCATACTCAGGGATTTACTGGTATAGGGATACGTATTAATAAAAATGTTAATATTATTGGTGTTTCTGGGGCTACTGTTATTTTGAATGCTGGTAAGGCTGGGCGTCATTTTACTATTGATGGGGCATATACTGTTAAATTCCAAAACATCAGACTTACTAACGGAATAATACCAGAATCTACTGGATCTAACGTCGCCGGATCTATCTATATCCGTAATACTAGTGCTAAGGTTAATATTATTAATTGTACTTTCACTACTAACAAGGCCACCTCTGGTGGTGCTATCTATATCTATACGGGTAATGTTAATATTAGCAATTGTACTTTCACTAATAACAACGCCACCTATGGTGGTGCTATCTATATCACTGATGTGGCTAAGGTTAATATTACTAAGGTTATTTTCACTAATAACATTGCTTTCTCTAACTCCTCCTCCCAAGCATTGGGCGGCGCTATTTATATCAGTAATGGTACTGTTAATATTAGTAATGTTACTTTCACTAAAAACACCGCCTTAGCTAATAGTGGCACTGAAGCCTCTTTTGGTGGTGCTATCATGATCTTTGATGGTAAGGTTAATATTAGTAAGGTTATTTTCACTAATAATATTGCTTCCTCTACCACCCACCAAGGCGCGGGTGGTGCTATCTATATCTATGAGGATAGTGCTAAGGTTAATATTACTAATTCTACTTTCACTAATAACAATGCCTCCGACTACTATGGTGGTGCTATTTTTATCAGTAATGCTAGTGTTAATATTAGTAAGGTTATTTTCACTAATAACAATGCCTCCGGTGGTGGTGCTATCTATATCCGTCATAGTATTGCTAAGGTTAATATTACTACTTCTACTTTCACTAAAAACACTGCAGACTATGGTGGTGCTATAGCTATCTCTGATGGTGGTAGTGTTAGGATTACTTATTCTCGTATTTTTAATAATTCCGGTGTTCAAGTTTATTGTGGTGGTGGAACTGCAACTGCTAATTATAATTGGTGGGGAAATAATACTCCAGTTAGTGGTCGTGATTATACTAGTAGTGTTATTATAAGTAACTACTTTAGGGCTAATGCAACCTTTAATGGTAAGACTATTAATTACCGTTTTTATTTAAATAGTAGTCAAAACACTAACGGAAGTAGTCTTCCGACATTTAATATGACTATAAAGTCAGGTGCAAGTACTCTTTTAAATAAAGATGCGCGAGTGGCTCAGTCATATTCATCAAATATTGCTGATAAGACTGCTTATACTGTGACTGTTGATGGTTATTCAGTGACACTTCAGAGATATAATACTATTTATGTTAGTCCTACTGGAAATGATAATAATACTGGAAACACAACTACTACTCCTTTAAAAACAATAGCTGCTGCATTTGATAAGCTTAATGCGGGTGGTACTATTTATCTTATGGCTGGTACTCATACTGCAGGTTTTACTGTTGGTGGAGTAACTATTTCTAAGAATGTTAATATTATTGGTTATTCTGGTACTGTTAATTTGAATGCTAATGGTTTGGGGCGTCATTTTACTATTACTGGGCCTTATACTGTTAAGTTCCAGAATATCCGTCTTATTAATGGAATGGTGCCGCAGTCTACTGTTGCTGGGTCTATTT
>JAISIT010000135.1 GCA_031261915.1 Candidatus Methanoflexus mossambicus | reverse complement strand
TTCTAATTCTAATTATAATTCTAATTCTAATTATAATTCTAATTCTAATTCTAATTCTAATTCTAATTCTAATTCTAATTCTAATTCTAATTCTAATTCTAATTCTAATTCTAATTCTAATTCTAATAATGATAGTAATAACAAAACAATAGCTTTTCCATTGAGTTTAAATAAACAATATATAGATTTAATGAATGAAAATCAGAAATATTTGGGAGGAGAGCTTCCTTATGATCATCCTTTAAAAAATGAAGCTTATAATGTTGCTATTGATGTTGTTGAAGCTATTGATGGTTTAAATGGCTTTGTAGGTGTTGATTTGATAATTACTGATACTGAAGTGTATTTTATAGAAATAAATTCTCGTTTTACAACTCCTTATTTTGCTCTTTCTCGAATTTCAAACTATTATGATTTTAATATTTTAAAAACAATAGTTGATTTAAATAATAATTTATTTAATTCTTTTTGTTTTAATAAACTTTTTGAAAATTATGGTAAAGTTTTTAAATTCAAAAAAATAAATCATACACTTAAAATATTTGAAGAAGAAATTGATAATATTTAATCTATTTATATTTATATTTATATTTATATTAATGCTGATTCTAATAATTTTAATTTTAATAATTTTAATTTTAATAATTTTAATTTTAATAATTTTAATTTTAATAATTTTAATTTTAATAATTTTAATTCTAATAATTTTAATTCTAATAAGTTTAATTCTAATAAGTTTAATAATTTTAATTCTAATAAGTTTAATAATTTTAATTCTAATAAGTTTAATAATTTTAATTCTAATAATGATATATAATATTATTAATAATGTTGAGGATGAAAATTGTGAAAATAGCAGGTTTTGATATTGGAGGAGCGAATACTGATTTAGCTATTGTGGATTTTGATAATGATGGAAATATTGGAAATATAACTGTTGATTTTGAATTTCTTCCAATGTGGTCTAATAAAGAAGATTTAGGAGAAACCTTATTGGATTTAATAGCTAAAAATGATAATTTATTGGATATTGATGCTATTGGAATTTCAATGACTGCAGAACTTGTCGATGCCTATGAAACAAAAGAGTTGGGTGTAATTGACATAGTCAATAAAGTTAGAGATACTTTTGATTTGCCAATAGCTTTCATTGGTTTAAATTCAACTTATTCTTACTGTGATGCTTTAAAAAATCCTCTTGATCTTGCTGCTGCAAATTGGGTAGGAACAAGTCAATTGGTTTCTAAAATTTCTCAAAACTGTATTTTTATAGATACTGGAAGCACGACTACAGATATTATTCCAATTAAAAATGGAAAAGAAGTAGCTATTGGACGATCTGATTATGAACGCCTTGCTTCTGGTGAATTAGTATATACTGGAGTTTTAAGAACAAATTTAGTGAGTTTTTTAGATTCAATTAGTTTAAATAATCAAGAATATAATATTGCTTCTGAATTATTTGCAACTACTGCTGATGTTTTTAATGTCTTAGATTTAATATCTCCTGAAGATTTTTCTTGTTCAACATCTGATGGTTGTGGGAAAACTAAATTAGATTCTATGAGGAGAATTGCAAGGGTTTTATGCGCTGATTTAAATATGATAAGTGAAAATGAAATAATCGAGGTATCAAAGTTTATTTATCAAAAACAAGTAGAACAAATAGCTAAATCTCTTAAAAAAGTTTCCAAAAGAGAAAATCTTGATTTAGTTGTGACAACTGGACTTGGTGGTGAAATTTTAGATAAATTAGCAGCTCTTTCATTAAATCTTAAGACAATATCTATGAGAGATTATTATACTGATGAAGAATGTGTTGTTGCTCCAGCTATTGGAACTGCTATCTTAATGGAAGAATATATAAAGAATATTAATGGATAAATTACTAATAAATAAATTATTAATGGATAAAGTACTAATAGATGAATTATTAATGGATAAATTATTAATAAATAGATGTTAAAAGATAATATTAAGAGATAATAAATATTAAGTGATATTATGAAAAGAAAAGGAAGTTTAAAAATTGTTTTGATTATTATTGTTTTAATTATCATATTTTCTTTTACTCTTTTTACATTTCTTTCTATGGATTTTGGAGGAGTTATAGGAAATAATACTTTAGGATCAGTTAAAAAATATACTTATGGTGATAATGATAGTGGGAATATTAAAATAGCTATTGTTTCTGGAATGCATCCAAGAGAAAATTTATCTGAAAGGGTTTTACCGCTTGTTTCTAAACAATACAGTCAACCTAATTTGAGTATAGTAAATTATAATGTTATAGTCACAAAAGATGAGAATGATTTTTATAATAGCAGATCCAATGGAGAATCACTTGTTAGAGATTTTGTTATTCCAGATATTTTAAAAAATGATTTTGACCTTGTTATAATTGGACATGACCATGAAAAAGGTTATGGTCAAGATTATTATATTGCAACTCCTAATATGGATGATAAATCAGTTTTATTAGCACAATCTGTTTATAATCTCTTTCAAAGTCAAGGTATTTCTGATTTTAGACATTATCAAAGAAATGCAAGTAAAAACGTTCAAAGTACTTCAATTTTAGGAGTAAATAAACTAATTGTTGATGCAGGTATTCCATTATTTGTTTATGAAGTTCCTGAATGGTATAATGATGACAAAACTTATGATATGACTGTAAAACTTCTTGATAATTCAATAATTTCTTTAAATGGAAATCAATAACAGCATAATATTTATTTTATTGCAGTTATTTTTTAATATTTATTTTATAACTTTATTTTATTCATTTTTATTTTAATTTTTAGTATTTGATCAAATTAACTTAAAATCTTTTGGTTTTCTTATTTTTCTTATTTTTATTTTTTTCATCTTATTTGTTGAAAATTAAATCATCAATAAAGTTCATATCAATGTTTTCTTCAACAATTTCACTTAATTTGTTAATAGAATAATCTTTCTTAGATTCGTATGGATCTTTACCATGTTTTTCTTTTAATCCTTTTTTTCTTCGTATTTTATTTAAAAAACTATTTCTAAAATTATAATTTTGGAAAATACCATGGAAATAGCTACCAAAAACATTTCCTTTAATAGCTCCATCGTATATATCATAAGTATTATTGGCTATTAAATGTTTAATTAAAGGTTTAGTTATATTAAAATTATTATTAAACTTATTAGGATTATTATTAGAATTATTATTAGAATTATTAGAATTAGAATTATTAGAATTATTAGAATTATTAGAATTAGAATTATTAGAATTAGAATTATTAGAATTAGAATTATTAGAATTAGAATTATTATAATTAGAATTATTAGAATTGGTATTAAAATTTTTATCAGTTTCGTCATGAATTATAGTAGAAATAGCTTCATGTATTTCATATCCTGAAATCTCTTCGTTATAAATATCATTAAAGAAACTGTTATCTACAATAATTCCTTTACTTTGATTAAGGATTTTATCTTGTTTTTTAAATTTTGTTTCAATATCTAAAAGATTTAATCCTTCTACAGTTCCATATTGAGATTCTTTATTATCTTCATCAATAATTGTTTTGCCTAAAATCTGATAACCTCCACAGATACCTACAATTGGAATATCTGTTGATAATTCTTTTATGATTTTATCTACACCAGTTTTTTTAATTTCAACCATATCTCCAGTGCTACTTCGTGTGCCTGGGATAATTAAAGCATCAATGTCTTCCATTTCTTTTTTTAAATTATTTAAATCCTCTGTTAATTCAATTAATTTTAATCCAACATCTTCTTCAAATTCAAAAGGATCAATGTCTGTAAAATTAGCTATTTTAGGTAGTCGTAAGACTCCAATTATTATATCTTTGTTTGAATCGAATTTATGTTCATTTAGGGAAGCTGAATCCTCTTCTGGTAAATGAAGGGTTCTATCATAGGGAAGAACTCCTAAAACAGGATTATCGATAATTTTTTCTATTTTATCAATTCCTGGTTTTAAAATATCTAAATTTCCACTAAATTTATTTATAATTACTCCTTTTAAGCGAGATCTATCATAGTCATCTAAAAGAAGATATGTTCCAGCTATTGAAGCAAAAACACCACCATTATTAATGTCTGCCACTAAAATAACATTTGCATCACTTAAATGAGCTATTTCCATATTTGCCATATCTTCTTTTCGCATATTAATTTCTGCTGGTGATCCTGCACCTTCTATAATTATTATTTCATATTCTTTTTTTAATTTTTCAAGTGACTCTTTAATTGCATTTAAAGCAGTTTTTCTAAATTTATGTTGATAATCGTAGAAATTCATATCTCCAATAGCTTTTCCTTGAATTATGGCTTGTGATGTAAAGTTTCCTTTTGGTTTTAATAATACTGGGTTCATATCAACTGTTGGTTCAATTCCAGCTGCTTGTGCTTGTAATACTTGGGCAATAGCTATTTCTCCATTTTCTTTTGTAGTGTAAGAGTTTAAAGACATGTTTTGTGATTTAAATGGGGCTACTTTGTATCCTCTTTTTGAATATATTCTACATAAAGCAGCTACTAAAACACTTTTACCTGCATTAGACGATGTTCCTTGAATCATTATACATTTAGCCATATTAACACATTTATTTATTTTATTTTTATTTTATTTTTTATTTTATTTTATTTTTATTTTATTTTTATTTTTATTTTATTTTTATTTTTATTTTATTAAGTTATTATTTTTGTTAATTGTTTATTTTATAATAGTAAATTAATAGTAAATAAATATATTAATTTTAATATTAAATATTTATCATTTTAATTTTATATTTATTGAATTTTCTTTAAATTGTTTTAATGTTTTAAATGATATTTTTTGAACATAATTTTAATTTTTTTATTTTTTAATTTAGTTTTAATTTAGTTTTAATTTAGTTTTAATTTAGTTGTATTTTAGTTTTACTTTATTTTCTTTAAATATATTTTTATTTTTATTTAATATCTTTAATAATATAATTAATAGGAATATAAGTTCTAATAATATTATAGTTACCAATATTTACTAAAATAAAAACATATTTATATTAGATATAATATATTTATATAATGATAAAAAAATTAATTACTTTCATATTTTTAAATTACTTTCATATTTTTAAATTCATAATTTAATTCTTCTTTGGATTGTTTTTAGTAGTGGTTAATTGAGTATAGTAATATTTTTAGTTAATAGTGTATTTATATTGTAGAATATTATTGTATTGGTAGTTAATAGTTGTAGTTATAAATATTGGTAGTTAAAATAGCTTGTAGTTAATTTTTTTAATTGGTTAAACTTCTTAATCAGTTAAAACATTTTTAATAACTGAATTTCATAATTTAATATCATTTGGAGAGGATAGTATAGGAAATAATGATATAAATAATAGTATTGTTGAAAATAATGTTACTGAAGAGGATAATACAGAAAACAATATTGTTGACAATGATAATAGCTTAAATAATAATAGCTTAAATAATAATAGCTTAAATAATAATAGCTTAAATAATAATAGCTTAAATAATAATAGCTTAAATAATAATAGCTTAAATAATAATAGCTTAAATGATGATGATACTTTAAGTAAAAATAAAAATGATGTTGGTATCGAAGTTAATGGTGATTTAAATGATGGAAAACCAATGTTAGATTATGGTAAATTAAATGGAACTCAAGATATTGAAGTTCCTAAATTACTTATTGATCAAGTTATTGGGCATGAAGAATCTATTGAAACTATAAAAAAAGCAGCAAAACAAAGACGGAATGTTTTACTTATTGGAGAGCCAGGTGTGGGTAAGTCTATGTTAGCAAAGGCAATGGCAGAACTTTTACCTCCAGAAGTTTTACAAGATATTTTAGTTTATCCTAATCCTGAGGATTCAAATAATCCTATAATTCGACCACTTCCTGCTGGTGAAGGGAAAAAAGTTGTAATGCTTAGTAAATCATCTGAAAGAAGTAATGATGAGAAAAAATCAATAATAATTTTAATTTTAATGGTGGGAATGTTAGCTTTAGGTTTCTATTATCGATCTCAAGGAGGGCTTCTTTGGGCAATAATAGGTTGTGTATTCATATTCTTTATGTCAATGCAAATTAAAACTAAAACAAGTTCTAATGCTCCTAAATTACTTGTAAATAATGCTGAAAAAAGATTTGCTCCATTTGTTGATGCTACTGGGGCTCATGCTGGTGCTTTACTTGGTGATGTTCGTCACGATCCATATCAATCTGGTGGTCTTGGAACACCTGCTCATGAACGTGTAGAACCTGGAATGATTCATAAAGCAAATAAAGGTGTTTTATACATTGATGAAATTGGAGCTATGAGTATGAAAACTCAACAAGAGCTATTATCTGCTATGCAAGAGAAAAAGTATGCTATTACTGGACAAAGTGAAACAAGTAGTGGAGCTATGGTTTCATCTCAAGCAGTTCCATGTGACTTTGTTTTAGTTGCATCTGGAAATATTCAAGTTCTTGAAGGAATGCATATAGCTATGCGCTCTAGAATAAGGGGCTATGGTTATGAAGTATTTTTAAAAGATTCTATGGATGATACGCAGGAGAATCGTCAAAAATTAATACAATTCGTAGCTCAAGAGGTTAAAAATGATGGAAGAATTCCTCATTTCGCTCCTGATGCTTTAGATGAAATAATTAAAGAAGCTAAACGAAGATCTGGTAAAAAAGATTCTTTAACTTTAAGATTAAGAGAGCTTGGTGGTTTGATTCGTTCTTCTGGAGATGTTGCAAAAGAAGAGGGTTCTAAAATCGTCACATCTAAACATGTCACAGAAGCTAAAAAATATTCAAGAACTCTTGAACAACAAATGTCTGATAGATATATTGTTCAAAGAAAAGATTATGCAGTATTTAATCCTAAAGGTGGAAAAGTAGGTATGGTTAATGGTTTAGCAGTAATAGGAGATAGAAGTGGTTTAGTTTCACCAATAGCTGCTGAAGCTGCACCTGCTCAAAGTAAAAGGGAAGGTAAAATAATTGCTACTGGTAAATTAGGTGAAATTGCAAAAGAATCTGTTCAAAATGTAAGTGCATTAATTAAGAAACATACTGGAACTGATATTTCAGGTTATGATATTCATGTTCAGTTTTTACAAACTTACGACGGTGTTGAAGGAGATAGCGCAAGTGTATCAATAGCTGCTGCTGTTATATCTGCTATTGAAGAGATTCCTGTTGATCAATCTGTTGCTTTAACTGGTTCTTTAACTGTTCGTGGAGATGTCCTTCCAATTGGTGGTGCAACAGCTAAAATAGAAGCTGCTGCTGATGCTGGAATGAAAAAAGTTCTTATTCCACGTTCAAACCTTAAAGATGTTATGATTGAGAAAAGATATGAAGATTTAATTGAAATTATTCCAATTGACACTTTAAACGATGTTTTAGAAAATATTCTAATTGAAAGTAAAAAGAAAAGCACTTTAATTGAAAAAATGAAAAAAATTGGCAATGATATTGTTAATAAAGTGCCTAAAACTTCATTAAACAGCAATCAAGTACCATAATGCCATAATATAATCAATATATTTTTTATTTTTTCTTTTATTTTTTTTCTTTTATTTTTTTCTTTTATTTTTTTTCTTTTATTTTTTTCTTTCTTTTTTTTCTTTTTCTTTTGCAGAGTTTATTAATGCTATTTGAGCTATTTCATTCACTGTTTTTTGAAATCTAAGAAATTTCATTGGGAATCCATTAAAACTTCTTCTATTTTTTAGTTTGTCATTTTACATTATATGAAAAAATCCGTGACGATTTTTTAAAGTATTTATTAAATGATGGTGAGGATAATTTGTATATAATTAATTACGAAACTTTTGTAACTATTTATTTATATATTAACTGTTACAAACTTTAAGTAATGGACTATAAATATCATCTAAACTAAAAATAAATATTTATATGTTTAAATCAGTTTTTAAAACATGTTTTTAAATCTATTTTTAATGAAATAATAATTAATATAAGTTAAAATACAATTAAACATCTTAAATACTATTATAAATTTTTGAATAATTCAAACACTTTAATTTATACTGATTAATCATTAACTTTATTAACTATGAAAATCAAAATTATAACTGATATATTATTTATATTAGTATCTATATATTATAATACTTAGTAAAATTTGTAAATTCTGTTGTAGATTAAAATTGACACTGAAATGGAGGGCTTGGAAATGAAGAGTTGTGATTTAAAATTAAATGGCGTATTGCCAAATACTCTATTTAAAAGAGCTATTATTTTATTAGTAATTATATGTATTGCATTATTTGCTATTGGAGCTGTTAATGGTGCAGATATTAATAAAACTAATGCAACAAATGAGGGAGGAATTAAAAAAGCTATTACTGATGTTGGTAATGGTGAAACTATTTATTTAGCTAGTGGTAATTATAATGGAGTAAATAATACTGGTTTAACTATTTCTAAAGCATTAACCATTGAAGGTAGTGTTAATGGAAAATCTATTATTGATGGTAGGGGAAATAATCGCCTTTTTACTATTAATACAGGTAGTTCTAAAGTAATATTTAAAAATATTCATTTTATTAATGGCTATGGAACTGATAAAAATGGTTATGGTGGAGCTATTTACAATAATAAATCTACTCTTGAGTTTTATAATTGTAATTTTTCAGGAAATATTGCAAAAAATTCAGGAGGAGCTATTTATAGTACTGGTGGGAAATTAAATATTTTTAATTCTAGTTTTACATCAAATCGTATCCAAGGGTATGCAGGAGGAGCTATTTACTCTGTTGATGGTGATCAGTTATCTATTAGTGATTCAATATTTTTAAACAACTTCGGTGGAGAACATGGTGGAGCTATAGCATCTTATAGTGGATATACTAAAATAATAAACTCTACTTTTCAATCCAACACAGCTAATTACCTTGGTGGAGCATTAAAAAACTTTGCAACATATTCCTTTGAAGTAATCAATTCTACACTTACAAATAACAATGCAGGAACTGGTAATACTGTTGATGGTAGTCTTGAGTATGATGGAGCAATAACCTTTAAAAATACTTATATTAATGGAGTTTTAGTTGCTGGAGAAGAAGAAAACATTAAATTTCCAGAATTTAACTACTCTAATGAATTTAATATCTCTAAATCATATATTGATGGTTTTAATGTAATTGTTGAGCTTTCCAATGGATCTAAATATAATTATATTATTGAAGGAGTGGATGTATCACATAATGCTAATGGTATAAACTGGGAATCATTTTATAAATCAGATCTTGCTAAATTAAAGTTTTTAGGAGCTAATTCAATTAAAACCTATCAAAAACTAGCTATTTACAATACTGATGGAACAATAAACTATGAAAAAACCTTAGAACTTTTAAATTACTTTTCAAAAAATGGTATCAGTATAACAATGGGCTTTACACTTGATGATATTATAAATAAAAATTATAAACAATATCTTAACTATTTTGCTAACCATCCAGCTATTTTAATGTGGGTTTTAGGCAATGAAAATAACTTCTTCTATGGTAATTCTGAATATTTTGGAACAACTAATGAGAGTATAGGTAAATCAAGATGGTTTAGTAACTTAACTTCTGCTGTTAGTGACTTTAAACAACTCTCTCCAAATAAAATAATATCTGTTGTCCATGGATTGGTTCCAAGTCCTACGGAATACGATGAATATTTAGCTATTAACGACTTAGATTTAGTTATGGTTAATCTATATGTTAAAGACACCTTTGGAAACCGTTTCAGTGAATGGTCTTCCACAGTTGGACAAACAAATAAATCAATGCCTCTAATTTTCACAGAATACGGCAGAGCAAGCAAATACAATAATGGCACCAATTCAACAGATCTTCAAAATACAGTAGTAACTAAATTAATAGAAGAAATAACTCTTAATTTAAATACCAACAACGGAGTATCCGCTGGATCTTTCATTTTCGAACTATCTGATGAAGACTGGAAACCATTAATCACAGACAATGATGAAGCTGCAGATATTATTTGGCATGATAGACATTTAGGACTATTTACTGATGATTTAAACCCTAAAACAGCTGCAAAACCAGTAGCATATTCTGTATCTAATCTCTGGAATGGAAATTCATCAATCACATTCATTGATGACTCTGATACAACTGCACCTATTGTGAATAATAATCGTCCTGGTGGAACATATAATTCCACTATTAGTGTTACTTTGAGTATTAATGAAAAAGGGACTATTTATTATACTAATGATGGTAGTGTTCCGAGTAAGAGTAGTAGTGTTTATAATAGTCCTTTAGCTATTAGTAAAAATACTACTTTGAAATATTTTGCTGTTGATACTGCTGGTAATCCTTCTGATATTTTTACTTGCACATATATTATTAAAAAAGAGGTAAATGATGAAATAGCTAATAAAATTAATCCTACTTTAGTTTTATCTCTTAATACTGCTAGTTCTAAATATAATAACTTGGTTAAAATAAATCTAAGATCCAATGTTCAAAACGGAAAAATATATTTCTATGCTGGAGGTAAATACATTGGGCATAAATATACCAATGACAAAGGAATAGCTATATTTAGTTATACTACTAAAACCATATCCAATAAATTGATTATACAAGCTAAATTCAATGGTAATGATAAGTTTAATAGCAAATATTCTAATAAAAAAACTTTAAAAGTTACTAAAGACACACCAAAGCTAACTTTAACCATAAATAAAGTTAAAAATAGATATGTGTATAAATACAAATCTAAAGTGACTATAAATGCAAAATTAATAGATAGCAACAAAAAAGCCATTAAAGGTTTAAATTTCTATCTTTATGCAAATTCAATGAAATTAATGAAGAAAACCTTAAATAAATATGGTAAACTTACATTCAAAGGTTATGCATCAGCAAAAGGAACTTTCAAAGTTTACTTAAAATTCAATGGAAATAAATATTACAATGCAGTCAAATCTAACACAATAACTGTTAAAGTAAGATAATTCTGTGTTATTTTGTATAAAAAAATTGTGGGACTGTCCCAAAACTAGATTTTTACAAATATTGAGTTATTTAGATTCTATTTTTTGATGTTAAATTATTTAAAATTTAAATTTTAATTTTATTTAATATTATTTTTAAAAAATAAG
>JAISIT010000107.1 GCA_031261915.1 Candidatus Methanoflexus mossambicus | reverse complement strand
GAAGATTTTTTCAAATTCATGAAAAATGGTGTAGGATATCAACAAATACCTGCATTCACATACAAATCATTAGCAAAAACCTCATATTTAAATGTACTTTTAGCAGGACTGATCGTATCAGTATTAAAACCAGATAACAAGAAATTACAACAGTTATCCGAGATGTGAAAATCTAACACCCTATAACTTATTAGTATTCCTATTAAAAGTACATTAATGAATGTTTTTATAGACTAATTTTTCTGTGTAAGCATGTAGTTTTTCATTATTTTATTTTTAAGGAAACAAAATATTAGTAATTGAAAAAATTCAACTACTAATATATAAAATCATGCTTTTTCGTAAATAAAGAAATCAGAAAATGAACCACTCTTATAATCACCATCATAAGGATATTTATTAGGTATATGTTTAATCAATTTACAGATTGATTTATTTTTCTCCAACCATGTGCTGAATTTTCTATGTTTAACATGTATTGCATTTCTCTCTTTTTCCATATTACTTGAATAATAATCACGTATTTATTTGATGAATTAAATAATTTTTCCATATAATATTCATAAACATTATCTTCAATTAAATGATAAATAACATCTAATGATAATGCTAAATCTGCTTTTTCATTATTATACTCTCTTAATAATTTAAATGTTTTATTATTATCTTTATCAAATAATTTCCTACATTTTTCAACAGCAGTTTCACTAACATCAAATCCAATATAATTAGGATAACTAGCAAGTTTCAATTGATTGCCATCACCATGTCCTAACTCCATAACTGTGTTAATTTTGTTTTCATTTACAAAATTATTAATCACAGCTGCTTTAAACTCAGCGAAAAAGTTATATGAACCAACTCCACTATTTTCCTCTCCATTATATCTGTTTTCCTAATATTTCTTACTTTCAAAGTCATTATAAAGTTTATAGTTTAAATATCCATTGAAATCATTATTTTTTAAAAATTCAAAATAAGGTTCGTGAAATTCATTGTTAAATTCAGTCAAATATTTACAATTGTTAAAACTTATTACCATTTCTTTAAAAAATTCCTTTCCTTCTTTTTTATCAAAATCTTTAAATTTTTTTAGGGCTACTTTAAAAGTGAAATCATATCGATGAATAACTCTTTTATATGCGACTAAATAATCTTTAACATTTACATTATCTAAATTATTTAAAAATTGTATGATTAATTTACCCACCATAATTGTTTTTTTAATTTTTAAAAAAGTAAACGCTGAGTTTTTATTTTTATTATCTCCTCGCCAATGATAATAAGTTCCTATTGCAGGAACATATATATTTGAATAAAAAGTAGCCATTATTGTAAAAGAAAAGTCTTCTAATGTACGAAGCTCTTTTAAAAAATAGATATTATTAGTTTCTATAAATTCCTTTCGGTATATTGCATTCCATATAGCTATTGAATGATCATTTGGATTAAGAAATTCATTATTATTCTTTTTTTTCTTTAATAATTGATTCAACTCTGGATCTTTCTCATTATTAGTAAATGATTCTTTATAAGTTGTTCTTACTATATCTGCATTTTTATCTTTTGCTTCTGTAAATAATATTTCATAAAAATTTAAATCGATCCAATCATCAGAATCAACAAATCCAATATATTCTCCTTTAGCTATTAACATACCATTATTTCTTGCAACAGATTGCCCTTGATTTTCTTGATTTAATATTTTTATTCTACTATCCTCGTTTGCATATTTCTCCAATATTTTTAATGAATTGTCTGTTGATCCATCATTTACACAAATAATCTCAATATGTTTTAATGTTTGATTAACAACACTATCTAAACATTTTTTTAAATATTTTTCACGATTGTAAACTGGAATTATTACTGAAACCTTTGGTTTAATGTCTGTTTTAAGTTTTTCTAAAATTTCAGGATAATATTCTATGATATTCTTAAGAAAAATATCATTATTGCCTTGAGAATTTTCACTCCACAAACTTCTTTCATTTAAAAAATTAAGTGCTCTTAAAGGATTGACATAAATTTCTTTAGAATATCCATTTGGAACCACTTTAATCTTACAGTTATTTTTTAATGCCATTGCCCAAAACCAGAAATCATCATTATTGGGGGCTAATTTTTCAAATAACTCTTGATTTAAAATATCTTCATATAAGCTACGAGGAGGATATAAAACTCCTCCAACCCCCGTAAAAAAATTAGCAAAAGATAAGTATTTAGATTCATCTGAAATCAAATTTAAACTAATATCGTCATCATTCCCTGGCAATATTTTCCATTGATTATATGGAAGAATATTATTTTCTTTATCTATAGTTATTACCTTAACTCTATGTGCTACAATATTTTTTCCATCATATTCTTTGTATAATTGTTCTAACCAATTTTCAGGATAAAATACATCATCATCTGCTGTAACTATTATATCATTAGGATATTCTTTTAAAGAGGGAATGAGTTTTTTGTAACTTTTGATGTCTGTTGTCCATTTTATTGTTAAACCATGTTCTTTAAATTTTTTTACTTTAATTGGAATATCCTCTTCTAAATTAGGGAATTGTTCTTCGGCAAGCCACAAAATAAGTTCATCAGGTTTTGTAGTTTGATTTAATAATGAATATAAAGTATAATGTATATCATACATTCGTTCAGGAAAAGATGTTAGAGAAACTATTAATTTAGGCGTTCTTTTTTCTTTATTAACACCATACGACTTAAAATTTTCAATTTCACTTGATATTTTATCTTTATTAATTTGATTCATATCAAAAATTTGAGAATATTTATTAATTTTTTGCTGTGCATTATTTAAATTATTATTTAAAATATTCATCTGATTTTTCATTTCATTATCTAACTTATTGAGTTTCAAACGATTTTCAGATTCAGATAATTTCTTTATTTCATTCTTCTGACTCTCTAACCTCTTCTTTAGTTTAGTTATTCTTTCATTTTTACTTGCCAAAAGTCTATTAAGATCTTTATTTTTTTTTAACTGAGCTTTATAAACATCACTTTGATTTAATAATTTAGTTTTAATCATTTTTAACATTTTAACCACATTTAATAATATTAATATATGATTTTTTATCTTTAATAATCCATAATGTGAATAATTTATTATTATTTTTATAGGGTGTTAGAAAATTAAAAAATTTTAAGATCCATTCTAATCTTATTTTCGTGCTTTTGAATATGTATTATTTTTTGTTTTTAGTGGGTTCTTTTTTTTTAATTTGAGCTTTATAAACACTGTTTCGATTTAAAATTATTAGATTCAAGTTTATTAAACATTTTTTTAACTTCTAGTTTTTAATTTTTAAAAATAAACATTAGTAACATTAGTTTGTATTAATAATATATTTTTAAAGTTTTTATTATATAAATTTATTTGATGAATGAGTGGGGGCTCTGTAAAAAAACTTTTCTGCTAAATTTGAATTTCATTGTATTCGCCCCAGAATTTTTGTCTGAGACATATTCTTGATAATGTGCCGTCAAAAGTCTTCATAATTTTTTTAACATGCCTTGGAAATGTTTTAAGAAAATAATTCTCAATTTTATTATTAGTTGCATCAACATTATCATCAATAAGATGATAAAAATAGGTTTTAAAATAAGGCATAATAGAATCAAGAATAATACTCCGAATAATGACTGGATATCCCTCTATTAAATAAAGCATACAATCAAAATGATGTCTAGCATCATCATAAGATTCACAATCATATAATTCAAAAATATCTTTCTTAAATAACTTTATAAGATTTATATCCTCATTAGAAACTTTATTATTCCTAATATACTCTTTTATTTTCTTATTTATATTTTTCTTGCTATGAACTGTGCAATATTGATGATTAAATCCTAAATTCTCAAATAGGGGACTTATAAGTTTCATCTAAATCCGTTGTAATACAATTTTTGTTTTGATTTAAAGTATTTTTCCAAATAAAGTCTTGAACATTCTTTTTAGACTCAGCAGAGAATATTTCATTAGCAACAGGAATATTTAATTTAGTATCATATAAAGTGAATCTATAGTTCCATTTATTGTTATTCCAGATCCATTGGCTGTCAAATCCATAATATCCTGAAAGAAACCAATTAGCTAATTTTTTAGGTTTTTCAACATTTAATATCCAGTTTTCAATGGTCATGATGAGAGATATTGATTCCTGTATCGTTTTTAACTCTTTGAGCCACTTTACGAACAGACCTATAAAATAAACCCACTAATTCCAACGTTTTCTCCTTAAACTCTAATGTAAAATTACTATTATCCTCAACAATACTTTTAATATCAGTTATAAACTCTTTACTACATTTTTTACACTTATATTTCTGTAAACCCACATTAACCTTTCCTTTATCATAATAATATAATTTACGATAGTATAAAGCATTTAAATTAATCGATGTTGAGTTACACTCCGGACAATAAGGATTTTTCATTTCAATTCGCAAAATTCCTTTATTAATCCATGTAATTAAGTGTTTAGAATGTTTTTTATTAGATTTTTCTCCAACAAAGTTATTAGCAACATATTTCGCTAAATCTTTTAGAAAAATCACAAAATTTATAAAGTCCGTTCATCTAAATTAATAATTGGAACATCTGTTTTTGTGTTAATCATATTTAAATATATGCTCCATTAAATATATAAGTTTTACTGCTTATTTTCTTAGAATAACCAGTATAAATTATTTTTTAACATAACACACAGTTTTTTGTAAAAAAATCAAAAACAGCAAAGTTTTTGACACAGCCTGAAGAAAATATTGATTATAAAATGAAAATAATGGGATTTTTAATGAAAAATTTTCCAATGAGATTTGTTTCTTTTGTATATAATATATATTTAAGAATTATTAGTTGATTAATATTAGTTGATTTAGTGATTATTGGATAGTATAGTTCTATATGATTTTTATATAATTATTAATATGTTTAGTAAAATGTTTATGAGGTGGTATAATTAAAGAAATTCTTATTACTGGAGGAGCAGGTTTTATAGGATCTCACCTTTGTCAATATCTTTTAGAAAAAGGAAATAGCATTATATGTTTAGATAATTATTTTACAGGGAGTAAAAATAATATTGTTCATTTATTGGATAATCCTTATTTTGAATTAGTTCGTCATGATGTAACTTTTCCTTATTATGTTGAAGTAGATGAAATCTATAACTTAGCTTGTCCTGCTTCTCCTATTTATTATCAATTAGATCCAGTTAGTACTATGAAAACATCTATTAGTGGTGCAATAAATATGCTAGAATTAGCAAAACGGATTAATGCCCGTATTTTACAGGCATCAACAAGTGAAGTATATGGGGATCCGATAGTCCATCCTCAAAATGAGAAATATTGGGGTAATGTTAATCCTATTGGGCCTCGTTCATGTTATGATGAGGGTAAAAGAGGGGCTGAAACTTTATTTATGGATTATCATAATCAGCATAATGTAGACATTAGGATTTTAAGGATATTTAACACATATGGTCCTAATATGTCTATTAATGATGGTAGAGTTA
>JAISIT010000080.1 GCA_031261915.1 Candidatus Methanoflexus mossambicus | reverse complement strand
GAGAATCATTTATTTGGCTGGGTAAGACTTACTTGGTGATAATATAAATGAATTTATGGGAAAAACCTTAGCTTCAAATTATAATTCTTAGTCTGGACGATTTTACTTAATTGATTAAGGATAATACGTTTGATATTGGCTATGAACATCAACAGAATATGATTTTTTTTAAATTCTTTTTTAAATTCTTTTAATAATATAATTAATTTGAAATAGATAAAATTCGACATATATAAATATATCTTTTGTTAAATTTTATATTATATTCTTATATTTTTGTATTTTATATTATATTTTAAAAATATTTTTAGTATTATTGGCTAATGAGGTTTTTCTATGGATTTGAATAATAAGACAATATCATTGATTGTAATTTTTATAGTAATTGTGGTTATTTTAATAATTGCCACATCTTACATTTCTGGAAATCATTTATTTGGTAGTGTACTTAGTGATTTTTTTAAACACTCTATTAACCCACATTCAGATTTATTCTTCGGTATTTCCTGGTAGTGTACTTAGTGATTTTTTAAATACTCTATTAACCCTTTCGATCATATGAAAGATTCTTTGTATGATAATTCAATTAATCGTGATAATGATTCTCCTCATAGTAAATTAAACGAATTGGTTAATAAATTAAGTTAATTTAAATAAAATAAATAACAAGTAATACAATTGAAATTGTAAATTATGTTTTTTGGAAATATCTTTATTGAATCTTTATTGATTTTGTAAAAATTATTGTTCTTTCATTATTCTTTCATTATTCTTTCATTATTCTTTCATTATTCTTTCATTATTTAAATTATTTTTTTAGTTTAATATTTTTTTAAGTATCGGCTGGAATTTTATGAATGTTTTATTAGAAACTTTGGAATCTCCTTTTTTAGGCATTGCTTTGGCTATACTGATTCCGTTTATTTTTTTAATTTCTTTAATTGATGATAAACGGATGAAATTACTGTTTTGCTTTTTTTGTTGGGGTAGTGTTGCAGGAATTTTAGCACTAACACTAAACGACACAATTATGGCTTTTCATGGAGCTACAACGGCTACTCCTCAGATGGTTACTACTGTAGCTATTGTTGAAGAATTTTTGAAAGCATTACCTTTATTGCTTTTCTTGTTTTCAACTAAGTTCCGTAAATTAGATCGTTTAGTTATTTTATGTGCTGTGGCTATTGGATTTGGTTTTTCTATTGAAGAAACAATTTATTATTTCCTTGGTAGTGGTGATCTTACTGGAATAGGTTCTATTATTCTTGTTATTGTTCGTTCATTGTCCACATCCCTTATGCATGCAATGACGACGGGTGTAGTTGGTTTAGGTCTTTTTGTTATGCAGAAATATCGTAATATTGGTTTACCATTGTTTTATGGTTTAATATCTATTTCTATTACTATTCATGGAATTTTTAACTTATTTTTAGCTAACAATCAAATTTTAATTGGTTTAATTATTCCAATTTCAATGTATTTCATAGGAATGTTATTTTTAATGAATTTTGATGAAGACGATTACAATAGAAATAAAAAAGCAAAAATCAAGGAATAGGGATATTAATTTGGAATTAAACAATATTTAAGTATTATTTAATTTTTATTTATTTTTTAATTCCAAATAAGAGTAAATATATAAACATAATAAGTATATAATTATATTAATTAGGGATTATAAGGTGAAATTTAATGGATTATGAATTAATATATTATTGGATTTATAATTTGGATATAATTTTAATATGCTCGATTTTAGCCATTATTATTCTTTTTAAATCAAGCAAAAATAAAGGGAAATTCCGTTCTGCTTTACTTGTTGGTGGGATTATGATGCTTTTAAATCCCATAAATAGGGTTTATGAGCTTATTTATTCTATTTTGGAAGGTGTAAGCTATTTGGACAATCAAGTTCTTATTTCGGACTTTACAATTTCTTGCACTTATATTTTTGCATTTCTTACTTTAATTTTAATACTTCGTTTAGATAAAAATAAGATAGTTTCAATTTTTACTACATTATTTTCAACAGTTGGGATTTTTTTCGTATTTGTAGCTATTGTAACAGCAATTCCTCAAATATTCTGGGTTGTTTTTATGTTGATGAGTGTCTTTAGTATTGTTTTAGCATTTTATTTGTTTACAAAATGGATAAAAGAAAGTAAGTATAAAAGCTCATTGGTTTTTAGCATTGCAATGTTGGTTGTAGGATTTACAGATTTCATATATTTAAATATTCTACTTTTTGCACCATCAATTTCTAATAGCTATGGTTGGTTATTCATGGCAAGTTATCCTGTTTGTTATGTATTTATGGCATTAGGTTTACTTAATATAAAAGAAGAAGTCTTTGATGAAGATTTAAAATCTAATAAATCAATAGATTCTAATTCTAATGCTTAATAATAATTAAAATAAGAAGAATAATATTCAAAGTTGACAGCATTGGAAAAAATAGTATATTTTTAAATTAATAAAACAAAGGGGAAGTGGAAATATGGAAATTTCTAATAAAAATGTAATTTTAATTTTTACTATTATTATAGTTATTATACTAATAATTGCTGCATTATATTTTAATATAGGAAATAATTTATTTGGAGCTTCAATTACTTATGGTCATAGCTGGTTCCACCATGAATTGTACCCCATACATCGTTAATTAATTAAAACTCTAATAATATATATTTTTCTAATTAAAAAGATTTTGATTATTTTACTAATCATAATCGTGTTTTTTATTAATTATATTTGTGTTTTTTATTATTTTTATATTTTTACTGATTATTTTTAGCTATCTTACATGAAATAATCTAACATAAAATTTTGTGGGATGAAAAAATAGTATATTCTTTATATTAGTTAATAATATAAATATTTGTATAGATATTTATTATTATTCTAAAAAAGTTATAAA
>JAISIT010000079.1 GCA_031261915.1 Candidatus Methanoflexus mossambicus | reverse complement strand
GTCTGCAACAACTGTATTTTGTTTACTGTCGAATAAAGTAAAACGATAATTCCATATCCCTTTAATTTTAACCCATTCAACATCAAAGATGTAATAACCAGAATAACGATTATTTTGCTTTTTATTTTGATATTTATAATTTAATATCCAGTTTTCAATAGTTTGTTGAGAAATACTAACTCCCGTATCCTTTTTAACCTTATAAGCCACATTACGAAGTGAACCATAGAATAAAACCACTAATTCAAGAAATTTTCTCTTAAATTCATGCGTAAAATTACTACCATCTTCAACAATCTCTGAAATATCTGTTTTAAATTTTTTACCACATTTTCTACATTTATAACTTTAAACATCAGTTTTTATTTCACCTTTATCATAAAAATAAAGTATTTTTCTTTTAATTCCATTTTTATTAACATTTTTCGTGTAACATTCAGGACAAACAGGTTTAAACAAACAAATATATAAAATATCTTTCTAAACCATTTTTTTAATTTATCATGCCTTTTTACATTATTATTTTGAAATTCAACCTGATTCTCTTCATATTGGGATAAACTTTCAGAAAAATAGGAAAGTTTATAATCTTGATTAAACAAAGCATTACTTGGAGCTAGTATTTTGTACTTAGTCATGCTAAATACTATGTTTCAATTAATATAAATACTTTTTTACCCATATTTTCAATATTAAACGAAGCAAATCTAAATAAATTTAGTATTGGAGAGAAACAACAAAAATCAAAAAACCCCTAAGTTTTTGACAGTAACATTGTTAACTTTAAATATATTAATATTTATTAAGGTTACTCCTAAGCATAGATTTAAATTAAAAATCCCAAATGGGTTTTTTATAACCTAATTTTTCTGCTAATTCTTCTTCCCATTGATTTTTTGAAAACATTATTTCATATGATTTTTTATCTTTTTTTAATTCAGTAGTAGCTTGCTGATTTTTGTGATATACTATAGCTTCAGAAATATAATATATATTTTTATTCAAAAGATGTTCCATATAATAAGAGAAAACACGATCTGATCTGTAATGCCTACCTAATTCGGGGTCAAGAGACATTTCTTCTAATATTTCTCGTTTGATGTATGTACAGAAAAATGGCGCAAAATCTAATTTTAAAATTTCTCCATTGTGGAATGTTGGAACATTTTTAATATTATCATAAATTATTGAAATATTTATATCACAGTCTACATTAAAATTAGCATAGGGAACATGTGATTTGATTTTTTTATCGGGGTCTGAAATTATTTGTTGCGGGACAGTGATTCCACAGTTGTTTAATTCATATGCATATTTCTGTAAACTGTTTAAAGCACCAGGAGTTAGTATTGCATCATTATTTAGTATTAAAATATCATTCTGCTTATTGGATAATTTTATTCCTTGATTAACTGCATATGTAAATCCATAATTTACTCTGTTTTCGATTAAGATATCCAAATAATTTTCTTTTTTAAGATTTTTTAAATAAGAAATTACTTCTTCATTAGAATTATTATCTATAACTATAACCTCTAAGAATTTTTTTAAATTTAATGAAAAAATAGAATTCATACAGTTTTTAAGATCTTTTAAAGATTCATAGTTAGGGATTATTATACTTATACCTTTCTTTAAATTTTGTTTTGATTTTAAAATTTTTGAGAATTTATTGTTTATTCTTTTACTTCTTTTTTCGAAAATAGTGGTTGTGTTTGCTTTTAAAGGAATTTCATCGCTAATTCTATTTTCAGTCATTTTGTAATAATATTTTGAAAGTAAAACAGGAATGGAATAAATTTTAAATTTTTCAGACATCCTAATAATTAGATCCCAGTCAACAAGTCGTTTTAAATCTTCATCAAACCCATTAAGTTCTTCAAAAGATTTTTTTGTGTGACAAAGACAGTTTAAATCTATATAATTTCTATTTATTAATAGTGATTTGTTAAAAGATCCAAATCTTACTTCTTTTGGATTTTCGCCTTTTTTATTATATAAATACTGTCCAGAATAGATCATATCCGCATCTTTTAATTTGATAAATGCTCCTATCATAGCTTCAATATATTTTTCATCCCATTCGTTATCTGTGTCTAAATAAGCTATATATTCTCCATTTGAATTTTTAACTCCAATATTTCTAGATTTAGAAATTCCTAAATTTGAATCATTATTTAATATTAAAACCCTTTCATCTTTTATTTTTTTAAGAATTTCAGAAGTTTCATCAGTACTCCCATCATTTATAATTATTAATTCTATATTTTTGTAAGTTTGGTTTAAAACAGAACTAATTGCATTCTGAATAATTTTGGCTCTGTTATATGTGGGCATTATTACAGAAACTAAAGGTTGATGCATTGATTTATTAGTGATATTTATTAAATATTTTGTTATGTTATCCATCACAGCAAAACATCTTTTTTCTTCTTCTGTAAATGGGGCTGTTATTATAGGAGATAAAATAGAATTAGCAAGAAATCCAGAAAATTTAGTGAAAGGAGGTTTTAATTTTCTTTTAGATCTTTTATATTTTATTTTTTTACCTTCTTTTTTGCCCCAAAGTAAGTAATGAACTAAAGGGTTTATTCCACTTTTTTTTACTTTTTTATATTTATTTTGATAGTATTTTGTGTTGAATTTTTTGCTCGGATTTTTGTTTTCTTTGTATCCATAGTAAAGGTAATGAATGATTGGGTTCATAGGAGTATTTTTTAAGTTTGGAGTGTTTTTAATGTAATATTTTTCATTAAATAATTTAGAAGATTTTATTTTAGGGTATGCTTTTAAATTTCTATAGGTTTCTTTAATGTGTATGTTTGATTTTAATAAAATAGAAACATATGGTTGATTTTTTATTTTTTTTAGTATTGAAGTCAAGTTTATCATCTTTTAGTTATTTTTTCAGTGTTTATATTCCATTTCTTTCATAATAATAATAAATTTAATTTTTATTAATTATTATTAAACAAACTATTTATATATTTGTAATATTTAAATATATAAATATTTAAACTATATAGTTATAAAATCAACTCTGTCAACTTAAGAAAAATATTCTCAAATTTTTCATGTCAAAAGTCGTTTTTCATGAAATTTTATTTAAATGAACAAATTTTTATAAAAATTAAATGAAAAATCATTAAGTTGACAGCATTGGTTATAAAATAGTATAAATTATCTAAATTAAATAATAATAAATTTAATTTACTTAATAAATTTATTTATTTAAATTTGATATTATTTTAAAATGATTAAAGATCTAAATTTTATTTATAATAATAATATTAATAAAATGATTAATGATTATTTTTTTTTATTTTGATAACTGATTTAAGGATAGATTAGATGAAATGGAATATTATTAGGTTTTTAAATAAAGTAAATAAAGCCACAAATCTTTATTTAAAAAATTTTAAGCTTGAAAAAAAAAATAGAAATAAATTTATAAATGAGAATAGTAAAAATATAAACAAAACTAATGAAAAATTAAATCAAATTATTTCATTACAAAAACAATTAAATAGTCAAATTAAACAAAATAAATCATTGTTATCATTAAATTTAGAAAAAACTAAAAATATTGAGGCATTATTAATAAATAATCTTGATTCTGACGATAAAGTTTATTGTCCGTTTTGTAAAAAACATTTCTGGACTTTTTTGCCATTTGGAGAAAATCCTCGTAAGAATGCACAATGTCCATCTTGTAGTTCTCTTGAAAGACATAGATTAGTTTACTTATTTTTTAAAAATTTAGGAATATTTAATAAAGAAAGTAAGTTTGTGCAAGGTAATGAAAAACTTAAATTGCTTCATTTTGCACCAGAACCTCTTTTTTATAATTTATTTAGTAAACTTGAAAATGTAGATTATTACCCAGTAGATATTAATCAAAACATGTCAAATGTTAGATTGAAAGTTGACATGCAGGATATTCCTTTTGAAGATAATACTTTTGATTTTGTTTATACTTCTCATGTTTTAGAACATGTTCCTAATGATAGAAAAGCCATGTCAGAACTTTATCGTGTGGTTAAACCTTTTAATAATGGTGGAAAAGTTGTTATAATGGTTCCAATAGATCATAATAGAGAAATAACATTTGAAAAAGAGGAATATAATACTCCTGAATTGAGAAGTAAATATTATGGTCAGCGGGATCATCTTAGGATATATGGTAATGATTTTGTTGATCGTTTAAGGTCTGTTGGCTTCAATGTTGAAATATTTGATAAAAATAATTTTAAGAATGATCCTAATTATAACATTAATTCTTTTGGTATTGTGAGAGATGAAATATTTGCATGTAAAAAATTAGAATAACAGGATGTCTGAAAATTGTTAAAAATCTGAGTATGTATAAGTCTTATTTCATATAGAATATGGGATCTTTAAGATTCTTTTTTAAAAGTACATTTTATATTTATCTTAAATTAAAATTAGGGAAATTTAAGTAGGAATATTTATATATAATGAAGTACAAATTATTTATTGGCGATATAAATGAATGTACCATTAATACCTTACTTAAAAGACCCTATTTGGATATTGTTTGCAGAAGTACTTAAAGTTATCGATTCTAGAAGTTTTCAACAGGAACTAGCTCGAAATGGAATGAAAGACACAAATAATATCAGAATAGCATTAAAAATTAT
>JAISIT010000224.1 GCA_031261915.1 Candidatus Methanoflexus mossambicus | reverse complement strand
TTATTTTATTTATTTTATTTATTTTATTTATTTTATTTATTTTATTTATTTTATTTATTTTATTTATTTTATTTATTTTATTTATTTTATTTATTTTATTTATTTTATTTATTTTATTATTTTATTTTTTAAAGATAATATTTTTAAAGATAATAAGGACATAATATGGTTGAAATTGAAGTTTTACGGTTTGATAATAAAAAAAACAAAAAACCTTGCTTTGAAAAATTCGAAGTTGAAAAAAAGCCAAAGATGAAAATTTTAGATGCCTTAAATTATATAACTGACGAATTAAACACTGATTTGTCTTTTAGATCTTCTTGTAGGGCAGGACAATGTGGGTCTTGTGCATTAAAGGTTAATGGTAATGTTATTTTGGCATGTAAAGGTGAAATTCAGGATGGTGATGTCATAGAACCGTTAGATTTTCCTGTAATTAAGGATTTAATTGTGGATAAAAGTTCAATTGATGAAAAAGTTAAAATAATGAGATTATTTTTGGAAAAATCAGATAATGTTAATGAAGTAGATAATTATGGTTTTAATCCTGTTTGTGCATGTTCTTTAATTCCTGCAAGTGAATGTCAGGATACTAAAACTGTTCGAAGTTGTATTGAATGTTATTCTTGTCTTTCAGCTTGTCCAGTTATTAAAAAGTCAACAGAATTTGTTGGACCTTATTTCATGAGATATTTAGCAAAATTTGATTTTGATCCACGAGATATTGATAATAGAACAAAAGAAAGTATTGATTATGGATTATATTGTTGCACAAGCTGTGGACAATGCAAAGAAGTCTGTCCAAAAGAGATTAATAGCTTTGGAGATGCTATTGAAAAATTAAGAACTCTTGCTTATGAAAAACACCTTGGACCATTACAAGCACATATTGATTTAGCTAAAAAGGTTGTTAAAACTGGAAGATCTGTGGATAAATTAAATAAAGGATTTATTGAAGAATATAATGCTTCAACAAAAGTTTTGAATAATCAAGTGAATAATCAAGTGAATAATCAAAATAAAATAAAACCAAAAATAGCTATTTTCACTGGATGTATGGTGGATTATAGGTTGCAAAATCTTGGTTTTGCTTTGATGGATGTTTTAAAGATAAATGGATTTGAATGTGATGTTCCTCAAGAACAAGTTTGCTGTGGATCGCCACTTCTTAGAACAGGTCAAAGAAATTTGGTTGATAATCTTGTTTTAAAAAATAAAGAAGTTTTTGCTACTTATGATTTAATACTTACATTATGCGCTGGTTGTGGAGCAACACTTAAAAATGATTATCCTGATTTTGGAGTTAAGTTAAATGTTAAAGATATTAGTGAATTTATCTATGATAAAGTCAATACTGAAGATATGAATGAATTAAAACTTAATGTTACTTATCATGACCCATGTCATTTGTCAAGATCTCAAGGGATTAGGCAAGAGCCACGTATTTTGTTAAATAAGATTAAAGGAGTTGATTTTATTGAAATGGAAAAACCTAATCAATGTTGTGGTTCTGGTGGAGGAGTTAGAGCAGGAAAGCCAGAAATAGCTGCGAGTTTAGTTAAAGATAAGGTAAAAATGATAAAAGACATTGATGTTGATGCAGTAATTAGTATATGTCCATTTTGCCAATTCCATATTCAAGATGCACTTGATAAAAAGGGATTAAATGGAATTGAAGTTATGAATATATTAGAATTATTGAAAAAATCGTATTCAAATTAAAATTTATAGTTTATTTAAGTCATGATTAAGTCATGATTAATTTATAATTAATTTATAATTAAGTTATAATTAAGTTATAATTAAATAGTAATTAAATAGTAATTGTTATGGATTTTATGTGATTATATGGGAGATACAGCATCGCAAGAAGATGAAAATATAGTTGAAGACATTTTTATTTCTGATAAAGACGATATTAATGAAATGAATCATGAAACTAAAGAAGGTTCTGAAAAAAAAACAGCTTCAACATCTAAATCAAGTAAAAAAACTAATAAAAAAACTAATAAAAATGAAATTTTAGCTATTGATTCAGATAATTCTCTTAATAAATCTACTAATTTTGAAAATAATCTATTTGTAGTTTTTATTGAATGTAAATCTTCAGGAAATATTGGGTTTTTAGCACGAACAATGGCAAATTTTGGTTTAAAGAATTTAGTTTTAATAAATCCTTGTGAACTTAAAGATGATGCCTATTATCAGGCAGTTCATGCTAGATATATAGTTGAAAATAGTCAAAGATTTGATACATTTAATCAATTCTTAATTAGTGAAAAAATTGATTTTATTGTTGGTTCTACAGGCACACCAGGTGGAAGTTATAATCTTTCAAGAATTCCAATTACTCCAGATCAATTAAGGGATTCTATTAATTTAAATGGTAAAGTAGCTATTCTTTTTGGAAGAGAGGGTGATGGTTTAACTAATAAAGAAATAAGTCTTTGTGATTTGATTGTAAGTATTCCAACAAATCCAGATTACCCAGTAATGAATATTTCTCATGCTGCAGCTATTATTTTTTACGAGCTATTTAAATGGAATTTTAAATTTAATGTAATTGGTTTAGATGAAGCTAATTCTATTGAAAAAAACTATCTCTTAAGTGATTTTAAAGAAATTGTTTCTCTTCTATCCTTTCCAGAACATAAGCGAAAAACTAACTTAAAAGTTTTTCAAAACATTATTAATAGAGCTTTTATCACTGGAAGAGAAGCACATACATTAAAAGGTCTTTTTAGGAAAGTAAAATTAAGATTGATTGAATTTAATAAAAAATAATTAGTTTTTTTATATTTTTGTTTAGTTATTTGTTTTCATGTTTTTAAATAGATTATTTATATATTTTTTTAATTTTTATTTTTTAATTTTTATTTTTTAATTTTTAGAATAATTTTTAAATTTCGTATATATATTTTTTATATTATAATAAACATAAATATTAATTTATATTATATTTTTTATTTTTATTTTTTATTTTTATTTTTTTTAATTTTGATTAGAGACTTTTTTTAAAAGTTTGAATATATAATTTTATTTTTTGATCAAACTTTTGTTTGGAAAGCAAACTTATAAAACTTTAGGTTTTGTTTTTAAAAGTTTGTTTTATTAATTTAATAATCATATTGGTGAATAAATGGCAATTTTAAGTGATGTAGATATTAAAAAATACATTGATGATGGTAAAATATGTATTGATCCTATTGAAGATGCTGAAAAACAAATTCAACCGTCATCTGTGGATATGAGAATTGGTAATGAATTTAAAACATTTAAAATTGTTAGAAAACCATTCATTGATCCTAAAGATCCAACAGATATTTCTTCATACATGCAATCAATTTTTATTGATGAGGGAGACTCTTTTATTATTCATCCAGGGGAATTTGCTCTTGCAACCACTTATGAGTTTGTAGAAATTCCTGATGATTTAGTTGCACGTGTTGAAGGGCGTTCTTCAATGGGACGCCTTGGAATAACAATGCATGTTACAGCAGGATATATAGATCCAGGTTTTAAAGGAAAAATAACCTTAGAAATATCCAATATTGGAAAAATGCCAGTGGCATTGTATCCAGGTCAAAGAGTATGTCAAATCGTTTTTGAAACAATGACAAGTCCTTCACAAAAACCTTATGGTCATCCAGATAGAAAGAGTAAGTATATGAATCAAAAACATCCAGTATCTAGCCGTATAAAACTGGATTATGAATTACAAGAATGATTATTTGGTATTTTTTATTGGAAACTTAGAAATTGTTATTTGAGATTGTTATTTGAGATTGTTATTTAAACTTTTTATTCAAATTATTTTTTATTAAAACAACTTATAGGAGTTAATTAAATGAATCATGATAAAATGATTAATGTTAGCACAAAGAGAGGATTTTTATGGCCATCATTTGAGATTTATTCTGGAGTTGCTGGTTTTACTGATTATGGTCCTCTTGGAGCTATTTTAAAAAATAATATTATGCAAAAATGGAGAGAACAATATGTCGTTAATCAGGGATTTTATGAAATTGAAAGTCCAACAGTTTCTCCAGAAGAAGTTTTAAAAGCATCTGGGCATGTAGATAATTTTACTGATCCTATGATTCAATGTCTCTCTTGTAAAGAAGTTTTTAGGGCAGATCATATTATTGAAGAGCAAACAAATCTTGAAGTAGAAGGATATACCAATGAAGAGCTTGATGAAGCAGTAAAAAAGAATCATGTTGTTTGTCCAAATTGTGGGGATAAATTAAGTGAAATTTGGAATTTTAATTTAATGTTTAAAACAAATATTGGTCCAAAAAGTGGTAAAACTGGTTATATGCGTCCAGAAACAGCTCAAGGAATCTTCATAATGTTTAGACGTTTGTCTCGTTTTTTTAAAAATAAACTTCCTTTTGGGGTTGTTCAATTAGGAAAAGCATATAGGAATGAAATTTCTCCACGACAAGGTGTTATTCGTTTAAGGGAGTTTACTCAAGCTGAAGCAGAGATATTTGTAAATCCTGAGGATAAAACACATCCAAAATTTAAAGAAATAGCTAATGAAGAGTTTGTTTTAAGTTCTGCAAAAACACAAATGGATGGAGTAGATCCTATTATAATCACTGCTCAGGAAGCATTAGATAAAGGTATTGTTGCTAATGAAATTTTAATCTATCAAATATACTTAGCTCGCAAGTTTTTAAGAGATTTAGGAATTCCTGATGATGTTTTAAGATTTAGACAACATCTTCCTAATGAAATGGCACATTATGCAATTGATTGTTGGGATGTTGAAGTTAAAACAGACCGTTATGGTTGGGTTGAGATAATTGGAATAGCTGATAGAGGAGGTTATGATCTTTTGGCTCATTCAAAATATAGTAATGAAGATTTAGATATTTTTATTGATTCTGGTGAGGAAAAGATAGTTAAAAAAACTATTTTAAAACCAAATATGGCTATTTTTGGTAAAAAATTTAGAAAAGATAGTCCTAAAATAATTAACTTTTTAAAAGATTTAAGTGATGAAGAAACTTTAGATATAATTAAATCAATAGACTCTTCTGGAAAATATGAATTAACTATAGATGGAGATGTTTTCATAATTGAATCTCAAGATTTATCTTTTGAAGAGATTGAAGAAAAAATTAAAGGTGAAAGAATAATTCCTCATGTGATTGAACCTTCTTTTGGTATTGATCGCATATTTTATGCTACTTTACTTCATTCATTTACTTCAACCAATAAATCTAAAAATATAAGTGAAAATAAAGATATAAGTGAAAATAATTCGGAAATAGATTTAAATGAAACACAAGATAAATCAGAAATTAAAGACTATTTTAAGTTCCAACCAGCTATTGCTCCAATTAAAGCTGGTGTTTTTCCACTTATTAAAAATGAGAAATTAATAAAACTTGGTGAGGAAATTAGAAATGATTTAATGTCTAATGGTTTTACTGTGGAATATGAGACTTCTGGAACTATTGGTAAAAGATATGCTCGTGCCGATGAAATTGGTATTCCTTTAGCTATTACAATTGATTTTGAATCTTTAGATGATGGAATGGTTACTTTAAGAGATAGAGACACTGAAGAACAAAAAAGAGTTCCTATTTCAGATATAAAAAATCAAATATTTGAATTACTTAACTAATTCTTTAAATATTGTCTTTTTTTTTATTTTAATGAATAATTTTAATTTCTTTAATTTCTTTAATTTTAATTTTAATAATTTTAATAATAATAATAATAATAATAATAATAATAATAATAATAATTTTGATAATTTTAATGAATTTATAATGGAATATCTATTTATTGTTGATGAGTATAGTTAATTATGGTTAAGATTGAGCTTACAAAAGGTCGTAGGAATATTATTTTAGTTCTTTTCTTGTTTGGACTATTTATTGGTTCTCTTGATGCTGGAATAATTGGTCCTGCTTTACAATCTATTCAAGGAACTTTTAATATTGATTCTCGTTTGTCTTCTTGGGTTTATACTACTTATGTGCTTTTTTTTATTGTTGGATCTCCTATTGTTGCTAAATTATCTGATTTTAAAGGTAAAAGGAATATTTATATTCTAAGCATAGCTATTTTTGCAATTGGATCTGGTCTTATTGCTTTTTCTCATGTCTTTGAATTGGTTATTCTTGGGAGAGCTCTTCAAGGATTTTCTGCTGGAGGTCTTTTTCCTCTGGCTGCTGCTTTTATTGGGGATTATTTTCCAGTTGAAAAAAGAGGAACGGCATTAGGTTCTCTTGGGTCTGTTTATGGTATGGGAGCTATTTGTGGACCAGTGTTAGGTGCAATAATACTTCCTTTTGGTTGGGAATGGCTCTTTTTAATTAATATTCCAATAGCTATTTGTTTAATTTTAGGTTCTTTTTTATTTATTCCAATTTTTGAGCAAAATAAAGAATTTAATGTGGATTGGTTAGGTATTGGATTGTTTTCAATAGCTGTTAGTTCGCTTGCTTTTGGATTAAATCGTATTGATTCTTCAAAGTTTTTTGAAAGCTTATTTTCCTTTGAAGTATTGCCTTTTATTCTACTTTTCATAATCTTACTTCCAATATTATTTAAAATTGAAAAAAAATCTAAAGAACCATTGTTACCTATTGAACTGTTGAAAATTAAGGAAATGTTAGTTGCAAGTTGTATTTCGCTATGTTTTGGGATGATGGTTTCTATTTATGTATTTTTACCAAGTTTAGCCCTTTTAATTTTCTTTAATGATAATTCTATTGCAAGTTTAATAATGTTACCAATTGTTTTAACTTCTACTATTGCTGCTCCTATTGTTGGTATTCTTTTAGATCGTCTTGGTTCAAAGAAAATCATGGTTACAGGAACTATTAGTTTACTTTTTGGAATTATAATTATGGTATTTTTCTTTAAAATATTTTATTTGTTTATATTTGCAGAAGTTTTTATTAGCTTTGGACTTTTTACAATTGTAGGTGCTCCTATTAGATATATTGTTTTAACAGAAACTAAAAAAGGTCAAAGAGGTTCAGGACAAGCCACTGTTAATATTTTATCTAATGTTGGACAATTAATTGGGGGAGCTTTAATTGGAGCAATTATAGCATCATTTAGTGGAAAAGTCATTGGATATAATATAAGTTTTGTTTTTATATTTATTTTTGCAATTATTTCATTTTTATTAGCTATTCAACTTAAAAATAGAAAAGAACAATTAAAAACAGTTGAATTAAATAACAGATAAGTATTATATTAATATTTAGTTTTAAATAAAATTATAACTATATTTAGTTTATTTTTAAACATGATTATAGTTATAATTAATTTATTTTTAAATACTGTCAATTTATTTTCAATTAATAATATAAATAGAGCTATTTATTTTCAAATACTCTTATAAATAGAGTTAATTTATTTTTAAGTAAATAAGTTATGATTTTTATTGTATTTTATATTTTGCTCTTGTGTTCATGGGGTTCTGATTCTAATTTTTCTATTAAAATTGAATTTAAGAATAAATTGCTTATTGTTTCTTCGTTTAGATATTTAAATAATTTTTTTCCCCAGAGTATAGCTTCTTTTTCATCACTATAAAATAATGTGGAGTCATCGTAGTGTCCGTCTTTGAAAAAGAATCCAATATAAATAAATTTTTCTCCAATAGCTAAGAATAGAGTTTTTTCTTCATTTATTTCATTAATTTTCAATTTTCCACTTGTTAAATGTTCTTTTATTTTAGATTTAAAATTCGTAGTTTCAAGATATGACATTAATTTTTGAGAAACTATCATTTTCACTTCTATTTGATCTTTTTCTATTAATTGCATAATGCTATTAAACTGTTGTTTTGAAAAATTTGGTAAAACTATTTTTAAATTTTTTGTAGTTTGCATTGAATCTAAAAATGATGTTAATGGTTTAGAAATATTATTTATAGACGATTTTATTGATTCCATATTTGTTAATAAATGAAATGAATCAAATAAATTCTCTGGAATTGATCTGGTGTCATGATTACTCCAAAATTCTTCTCTTATTACTAGTAAATGCCAACTTTCTATTAATTTGATTAAGTTTATAGCAATCATATATCCTTTAGTAGTTAATTTCACTGTTTTTCCTTTTTTTTTAAGAATTTCCATATCTTTTAATGATTTTAAGCTGTGAGAAATACTTGATGAAGGAATATCACATAAACTTCTAAGTTCAAATAAGTTTTTTTCTCCTGAGTATAAATGAAGTATTATTGAAGTTCTAATTTTTGAATTTAAAATTTTTTTTAATATATTAAATGTTTTTAGTTCTTTTTTAGTTATTTTATTTTTCATTTTATCTCCTCTTTTAAATTAGATAATAAATATTGGTTTAGATTTTTCAAATTCATCGTTAAATTTTTTTGTTGCCCATTTAATTGACTTTATAGATTTTGATATTAAAACTCGATTTTGATCATAACTATTATCATTTTTAAATAAACCTAATGACATAAAGTTATTTGAAGTGTTTAAAAATATCTTAAATTTTTTATCTGATGTTTTAATATTTAAAATATTATTTTTTATAGCTTTTTTTACTGTGTCATGGTTAATATAGTTTAAAAATTTCGACGAAATTGTTTTAGGCATTAATATTTCCACTGGAATATTTTTTATTAGTAATTCACTTATTATTTTAGGATAATCTGGATGAATAAATGGTAAAATTATTTTTAATTGATAAGAATTTTTTATATTTCTTGTTACTAATTTATGTGGCTTATAAATATCTGTTAGGTCTGATTCTATTAATTTACACTCATTCAAGGCGCTTATATTTTTTATTTCATTAATATTTAATTCTGAAATGTCATGTTCATTAAAAAAGCTTGAAAATTTAGTAATAATATCTATACTAATGTTAAAGTCCATTAAATTTTTAATTTTAGTTTTTGATAATTTTTTTATTTTATAATTTCCTTTTTTTCCTTTTACAAATCCAAATTTTTCTAATTTATGGATATTTGTTGAAATTGAACTGTAGGTTAAATAAGAATTTTTATAAATCTCTTTTAAAGTCAAAATTTCATCAACATAAAACATTCTTAACATGTCTATTCTTGTTTGTGAATTTGTTAGAAATTTCATTTCTTCTTCTATTTTATCATACTTTTGGATAATATTATTTCCAATAGGTTCTTCAATGTAACTTTTAGTATCTTTAGTATCTTTAGTATCTTTAGTATCTTCAATATTTCTAATATTTCTATTTAATCCATTTTTTGTATACACATTTATCATGTCATTATTAACAATCTTATTTTCCATGTTTATTCCTCTATTTATTTTTTTATTTATTTTTTAATTTTTAACAATTTTATTAAGCTTAAATGGCTTTTTAATTTTTAAAACTTTACTTTCATGAACAATTTTTATATTTTTTTAAAATTTTATATCTTTAAAATTTTTAAATAATTTTTTTTATTAATTTTTTCTCTAAAGTTTTAATTTATGCTTATTAACTAATTTATAAGTATTAACTTTTTGAGAAATAATACTAATTTTATTTATTAAGAATATATACTTTATTATTAATTTCATATAGAAAACTTTAAATAGTATTACTTTAGTATTACAATTTTAATTTTTTTAAAAAAAGTAATACTCTTAATATCTAAGTTTGTTTTAATTTTTAATACTAAAATTAATTTTAATTTTATTTTAAAAGATTAAAATAGATTAATACTTTAATTAACTTTAAAAATAATGGCTATTTATTATTTTAATTTTTTTAAATCTTTATTCTTATTCTATTTTTATTTTATTTTATTCTAAAAGTATTAAATTAATTAATAATATTAGAAATTAAATTAGATAAAGTATTAATAATTTAATTAAAACAATATGTGTTTTATTTATTAAAATGATCATCCAGCACAATTATTATTTTTAAATAATCATGAAAATATATTTAACTGCACAATAAATTCATTATAAAAACTTAGCTATTATCTATTTATTTTAATAATAACATTTATATAGTATTTAATTTACTCAATATCTCCATGAAATTAATATTGTTTTAAATATTGGTTTTGATAATGCCTTAATTTTTTAAAATTAGTTAAGAATAACATTAAATAAGAATAATACTAAATACTTGTCTTGAAAAAGGATTAATTTAAGTTTATAAATATTTTATTTTAAAATAATAATATTAATTATGATAGTAATAATATTAGTTATAATAGTCATAATGTTAGTTATAATAGTAATAATATTAAGGATAGTAATAATATTAGTTATAATAGTAATAATATTAAGGATATTAATAATAATGGTAATAATGATAATACTAATGCTAATACCAAGAGTAAATGAAAAAGGGATAATATAAATAAAATCACATATAAAAATGCATATATAATTTAAATATATTTAATAATAATTATTATTTATTTTAAAAATGTGGAGGGAATAATGTTAGATAGTCATTTACATGCAGATTCACGAAGTTTTGAGGATTATCGTGCTATGGCAGTTAGTGGAATTTCTATAGCTATTACATGTGCATATTATCCTTATAAATTAACCAATTCTACAAGTCTTTTAGATCATTTTAATAGAATTAAAGATTTTGAAACCGAAAGGGCTGCAAAAAATGGGCTGGATTTAAAAGTAGCTTTGGGAATACATCCATCGAATATTTTAAATGATCATGATATTGTGTTAGAAAGGATAAAAGATTTAATTCATAATAAAGAGATAATAGCTATTGGAGAAATTGGTTTAGATAAAAATACTTTACAAGAATGTGAAATTTTTAAAAAACAATTGGAAATAGCTGATACTGAGAATTTTAAAGTTATTGTTCATACTCCTCGTAAAAATAAGTTTGAAACTTTAAAGAGAATTAAGGAGATTCTCTTGGAAAATATAAATCCTAAGCTTGTCACAATAGACCATATTAATTTAAATGTTATTGATGAGGTTATAGATGAAAAATACCAATTAGGGATTACTGTTCAACCAGAAAAAATGGAAATAGACGAAGCAATAGCTATTTTTGATAATTATGGATTTGATAATAAAATGTTAAACAGTGATGTGAGTTATATGAGAAGTGATATTTTATCTGTTCCAAAAACTGTTAATGAATTAAAAATTAGAGAATATAATGAAAAAGATATAGCAAAAGTTTCTTATCAAAATGCTATGAATTTTTATGGAATAAAATAATAATCAACTAATAATCAACTAATAATCAACTAATAAATTAAAATAAAATAGATTTTCATACCAAAACATTTTATATATAATAAAATAAATTATAATTTTTCTATCTATATTAATAATGATATATATAATAAAAACATGAATATATTGTTTTTAATAAAATTAAATCTTTAAATATTGAATAATTTGG
>JAISIT010000162.1 GCA_031261915.1 Candidatus Methanoflexus mossambicus | reverse complement strand
ACAATACAACCATTAATATAATTATGATTGAGAAGTACAAAACATTAAAAAATAGACAGGATATACACAAAGTTGCTCACAATGAAGTTCACAACCAAATATCACCACATCTACCAAACTTACATCAAATCTAAAAAAATTTTTAGACTCTCATTAATACATGATTATTAATTTCAATTGATAAATATTTTAATTTAATTCAAAAGAATTTTATTTTTATAAACATGAAAATTTTGCCACATGTGGAAATAATGATCTTCATAATTAAGTTAACACTTAAACTCCAACCAACGCCAAAAACACATGGCTCATCTAATAGACAAACTAACAACATTAACAAAAATAATTAGACAAAATGTAAAAAAATTGCTATATTTGCCATATCATTACTATAACATATTATTATTAATATTATTACTTATTATAACGATTACAAGAATATAACATATAATTAATATTAATAAATAATTAATATTTAAGCATCGATATATATATATATATATATTAATATAACTCTCAATATAATTAGTATATAATTATCATATAATTTACATGAGAATCAATAATTTTACTAAAAACTTTTATTTATAAAAATTAAAGTTATAATTAAAAACCAATTTTTTATTCTAACTAATTTTTTCAATTTTATCTAAATTCATTATTTATTTTTTAAAATAAATTATATTAGAATTAATTATTAAATTTAATAATATTTAAACCATAATTAAAAAATATTAATAGATATTAAGAAATATTAAGAAATATTTATGAATATTAAAGAATATTAAAGAATATTAAAGAATATTAAAGAATATTAAAGAATATTAAAGAATATTAAAGAATATTAAAGGATATTAAAATGAAAAAAGAAAAGATACCAGAAATTTATGAGATTTATAATATTTTACTAAAAGAATATGGATCTCAAGGTTGGTGGCCATTGATAAATATTTTGCCTATATCAAATATTGAAAATAAAGAAGAAATAACAAAATATCACCCTAAAAATTATGATTTTCCAGAAAATGATAAACAACAATTCGAAATAATACTTGGAACAATTTTGACTCAAAATACAAACTGGAAATCTGTTGAAAAGTCTTTAATTAAATTAAATGAAATTGTAAATGAAATTTCAGCAGAAAACATTCTAAAAATAGCTATAAATGATTCTATTAAATTCAAAGAAGCTATAAAATCTTCAAGATATGCTAATCAAAAATATAATTACATATTAAATATAACAAATTATTATATTGATTTAAATGGTAAAATTCCTAAAAGAAAAGAAATTTTAGAAGTTAAAGGTATAGGAAATGAAACAGCAGATTCTATTTTACTATATGGATATAAACAACTTGAATTTGTTGTAGATGCTTATACTCGACGAATATTTTCAAATTTAGGATACATAAATGAAAAAACAAAGTATATGGAGATTAAAAAACTTTTTGAATCTAATATTCCACAAGATTTTAGAATTTATCAAGAATATCATAGCTTAATTGTAGAACATGCAAAAAGATATTATATACAAAAACCTTATGGAAAAAAGGATAAATTATTAAATAACTTTAAAATAAGTTAAAATAAGTTAAAATAAGTTAAAAAAAAAGATTAAATTTAATAGAAATTAAATTTAATAAAAAATTATTTATTTTTACAATTATTTTCAAGTTGAATAATATTATAAGATGAATCAATAGCTATTTTATCTAAATTAATATTCATTCCATCAAATGAAGCAATTACATCAACACCAGTTTCTTTTTTAATAGTTTCAGCAATTTTTTGTGGATTTGCTTTAATAAAATTAAATCCAAAATGTGCCATAATAGCTATTTTTGGTTGAATGTCATTAACAAGATTTAAAAATTCATTAGCATCCATGTGCCCATGTATAGGTTTTCCAAAAGGTCTTAAAACATTAGCAATTAAAATATCTGCTTTTTTATGGTGGTTTTTCAAATCTTCAAAGTATTTTGTATCTGAAGTGTATGAAATTTTTAGATTCCCATCATCAATTTGAAACCCAACACCAGTAGGATCTCCATGGATAGTTTTTGTTCCTTTTATTTTAAATCCTTTAAGCTCTTTAGTTTTATTTGAACCTAATATAAGATTTGTTGATTGAGATTTATGATATTTAGATACACAGGGACCCCATTTTTTATATCCATCAATAACACTCTTACTTCCAATTATTATACCTCTGTTTTTAGTCATCCCAGAAGTCATGGCTTCAATTAAGATTTCAGCATCAGTATAATGATCTGTATGAGCATGGGAAATAAAAATACCATCTAATATTGAAGGATTTATTCCAAATTGATAAGATCTTATTAATGCACCAGGTCCAGGATCGAAATGATAGTTTAATCCACCCAAACCATCAATTCTAAAACCCCCAGTCATTAATTTTTGACTAATTGTTGTAAATCTTCCTCCACCAGTCCCCAAAAAACTTAAATCCATGAAATATTCTCCAAAAAATAATAATTCATTAAAATCAAATTATTTTAATAATCTTATTAGTATTACACTCTTAGATTATTGTTATAGATCTTATGGATATTAATGATATTGATATTATTTTATATCTTTTTTAATATTAATAAACTTTTTTTATTAATTGATTCTTTGTTATTAGTTATATTGCTAATCTTTTTTGTATTTTCCATGCTTACATTTTTAAACTTTTTAATTCTAAAAAAAAAGAATATTTTATTAGTTTTCATAGCAAATTTTATTTTAAATGCTTAAATTTGCTTTAAAAGTTATACTTTAAGTTATATTTTACTTCAAAAAGATTATATTATATTTTAAGTATTATAGTTACTTAGTATTATATTTTACTTTAATTTTACTTTAAGCATTATATTTTATTAAATTATAATTTCAAAATTAAAGTTTATATATGATATTTATTTTTAAATTTATTATAATCATATTAAATTAATTAATACATTTATTCAAATCAATATTTTAAATATTAATAATAATATAATTTTTATTTTCAAAAATTTTAGTTTTAAAAGTTTTATGGGTCTTTTATCAATGAGTATTTTAAAAATTAAATAAACAAATTTATTATAAATACATATAATAGAAATAAAATAATTTTAAAATATTAATAAAAAAATAATTAAAAATAAGTGAATAAGTAACAAAATAAAGTAAAAATAACCAAATATAAGTAAAAATAAGTAAAAATAAGTAAAAATAAGTAAAAATAAGTAAAAATAAGTAAAAATAAGTAAAAATTAAAAAATTAATAATAATTATACATACATTAAAATAAGTTCAGTATTCAAAATAGCTTTATTTCTTTTGATACATAAGGTTTCATTTTCTATAACTACTTTATCTCCAATTTTAATATCTTTATCATCATTTAACATCATTAAAGCATTTTCACCTGATTTAAGAACTAATTCCCATTTAGTGTTATATGCTTGAACATTTTTATTTAAGTCAACAAAAATCATTTTATCATCAACGTTAGAAACAAGCCCAACTTCTCCTTCATTTATTATTTTTTCTGCTAATTTAATCTCTTTAGAAGTTTTAACTATATTTTCAGTTAGTTTATCTCTAAATTTAGTCAATAACTTAACATCCATTTTAATTAATTTATTTAAATAAGTTGATGCATCATTTTTAGAGAATTTAGGGTTTTTTATTAATACATCTACTTCTGTGCTAATTGAAGGAGTTTTAATAGCAATTTTATTTAATATTTTAGTAAATATTTCTCCCATATACTTTAAACTAATATTAGTTTTGAATTCTGTTTTTAAAAGTTCATTAGCTAATGATTTAGTGATTTTATTTCCAAAAACAATTATAGCAGATTCACCTTCATCATCTTTAATAATTTCAGTTCCTTCCAGTTCTATAATCTTATACCCATTTGTTGTTCCATAAACTCTTTTTCGTTTAGCAACTTTAGTTGATTTAGTACTAACTTCTGCAACTATCGCATTATCTAAAACTTTTAATTTACTTTCATTATCACTTATTTGAATTGAAACATTCAATGATTTAGCTATTTTCTTTAATTCTTCATTGGTTGAGATATTTCCAGAATATAATTTTTCTTCCAAGCTATTTATATCTTCTTTATCTCCGAAATAAGATATTCTTCTCTTATCTCCAGCCATTACACATCCTTTTTTTCCAACATAAGCTATTATTAAACTCATAATTACACCAATTAACTATTAGATAACAAATAATCATATATCAACTTATAAAAAGTTATTAAATTATCATATTTATAAATTCCTAATCATAAATACTATGATACAAATTATAAAATTAAAAATTATAAAGTAACAATATTAGAAAAGTTTATAACTTTTAATTAATATATATTACTACTACATGTATCATAAATAGTTTAAGTATCAAATTAGTATAAAATTAGTATAAAATTTTAGAAAAAATATACATATAAAATATTTAAAATAAAATATTTAAAATAAAATATTTAAAAAAAAATTAAAAAAAAAGTATTTAATATGAAAATTTATACTTATAGAAATATTTATACTTATAATTTATACTTAAATAAATAAGTTTAATAGTATATAAACTATTTTTTTAAAAAAAAAGTTATACAGGTGATTTAATGTCAAAAACTTTGGAAAATTTAAGTAAAGCATTTATTGGAGAAAGTCAAGCAAGAAATAGATATACCATCTACTCTAAACAAGCTACAAAAGAAGGATATCCTCAAATAGCAGAAATATTTTTACTTACAGCTGAAAATGAAAGAGAACATGCAAAATGGTTATTTAAAATGATTAATCAAATAAAAGAAGACAATAATCCAGTTCTTGTAGAAGCAGATGCACCTAATATTTTTGGAGACACAGCAGAAAATCTAAAAGCAGCTATTGGTGGAGAACATTACGAAACCAGTGAAATGTATCCAGAATTCTCAAAAATAGCTAAAGAAGAAGGATATGAAGAAATATCTGTAAGATTAGCAGCTATTGGACGCGCAGAATCTCATCACGAAGAAAGATTCCAAATATTACTTGAAAATATTGAAAATGGAACTGTATTTGAAAAATCAGAAAAAGTTATGTGGATGTGTCAAAAATGTGGTTACACAATTGAAAATGAAAAACCACCTGCTAAATGTCCTTCCTGTGATCATCCAACTAAATATTTCGAAATAACAACTGATTCTTATTAAAATTAATATTATTTAAAATAATAGTATTAAAATTAGTAATATTAAAATTAATAGTATTAAAATTTAAAAAAATTCAAAAAAATAAGCAATATAAAATTATCAATTAAAAAAAAAAGTGATTTATATGACAAAATTAAATGAATTATATCGATGTAGAGTATGTAAAAATATTGTTGAAGTTGTAATGGAAAGTGATGGAATTTTAGTATGTCACGACCAACCAATGGAACTTTTAGAAGCAAGACAATTACCAGAAGGTGGAGTCAAACATATCCCAATTATTGAAAGAGATGGAAATAAAGTCACTGTGAAAATTGGAGAAGTTACTCATCCAATGGAAGAAGAACATTATATTGAACTAATCGAGCTATTTGCAGACAATAAAGTATACAAAAAAATTTTAAAACCTGGAGATGAACCTGTAGCTACTTTTGAAATTGAAGAAAGTATTACAGACTTAAAAGCTCGTGAATATTGCACTGTTCATGGTCTTTGGCCATCATCCTAAATAAAATTTTAATAAAATAATAGAAAACAAGTTAATAATAGTTATTCTTTTAATTATTTAATTTTTTAATTATTTAATTATTTAATTTTTTAAGTATTTTAACAAAATAATATTCAATAACTATTATTACATAATATTTATGCTATTTTATCAGATTAGATAATATTAAATACAATTTTAATCATTTTATCGAATTATACTACTATTTTTAATAAATATCCTTTTTCTAATCAAATATCTACTTTTTCTAAATATTGCTTATTATCTATATTGATTTTTTTATTTTCAATGTATTCAATAGCTATTTCATTAAACCATTTATAATTAATTAAATTCCATAAATGAATAGCTCTATAAACAGAATAAACTTTTGCATTTGAAAAACTCATTTTTATAATTTTTGCAGAGTTTTTAACTTTAGGATACTCCTTAGTTCCATATAAAACAAGTAAACTACTAAATTTATTATATTTTAAATTATTTTTATCTGGAAGTTTATATTTTAAAGATTCTTCAGTAATATTAATTAAATTGTTTTGATCAATGATATTAACTGCTTCTTTAATTTCATTAAAATGTTTCTTTTCAATACCAAACTCTGCTAAATATCCCCGAACTATAAAATTTTCATTTTTTTTATCTAAAATATCTGTTTTACACTGATTTAAAGCATTTAACAAATATCCTATTTTTTTATTTTCTAAATTTGTATTAATTTCATTATTAGAATTATCTTTCAAATTAACACCAGAAACAATAGCTGTATTGACTAATTCTGGATAAATAGCTATTAAATTTAGAATAATTTGTCCACCAATATCAATTCCAATCAAATTGACTTTATTCTTTTTTGATTCATTGTTAATAGAATTATCCTTAAAAATATTTAATATATCATTATTCTTATTATTATTAAAAATATTTAATTTTTCAACATATTTATCACTATTATTTATATTATCATCATTATTAAGATCATTATTAAGATTATACTCTTTATCAATGATATTTTTGTTTTTAATAGTCAAAATATCAATAATTAAATCTTTTAATAGCTCGGTTACATTATTTATTGAAAATGGTTCATTTAATTGACTTTTACCATGATGAGGAATATCAATAAAAATACAGTGAAAATTTTTAAAAAAATCCTTTTGTTTTTGAAAAATCCAATTAGACATCATTTTATTATGCAAAAAAATAATAATTTCAGGATTATTTTCTCCAAATTCTTCAAAATAAATATTATTTATCATTATATCAATACAAATACAAAAATATTTAATTTAAAACAAGATAATAAAAATAATAAAAATAATAAAAATAATAAAAATAATAAAAATAATAAAAATAATAAAAATAATAAAAATAATAAAAATAATAAAAATAATAAATTAAAAAAAATTTTATTTTAAATCTAAAGCATTTAAGTAAAAATCCAATTCTTTTTCTTCTAATTTATAAATAATTTTTTTAAAATATTTTAAATCATTATTAAGAGCATAATAATCTAAAGCATCATAATATTCAAGTTTATCTTCATTTTTAATAGAAATAGGTAAAAATTCATTTTTTAATAATTGAAAATTCATTAAAATTCTAGATAATCTTCCATTTCCATCTATAAATGGGTGTATTCTAACAAATTCTCCATGAGTATAAGCTGCAAGGTCTAAAGGATTAAACTCATTATTATTTAATCTTTCAAAGAAATTATTTAATTCAAATGGTAAAATCATGACACTTGGAGGTTTACTTTTAGCTCCAGTTATAATTACATCAGAATTTCGATAAATTCCACCAGGAAGAATATTTTCCATCAATATTTTATGCAATTCTTTTACAATTTCTTCATTTAAGTCTTGATTACTTTTAATAAGAGTTTTAACATAATTCCATGCTTTATTATGATTAACAACTTCATAAATTTCTCTCAAATTTTTAGAACCTACAGAAATCTCATCTTCAAGTAATAACTTTGTTTCCATCAAAGTTAAGGTATTTCCTTCAATAGCTGTTGAATCATGGGCAAAATTAATATCAAAACCATTAGTATAATTTTCCAATAATATTTTAGAAAATTTATCTTTATTTTTAATTAATAATTCTTGTTTTTCTTTAATTTTATTATAATTCACTTAAACACCTTTAATTTTAATATTAATAGATTAATTAATGTTTTTATCAATACCAAATATTTTTATCGATATCAAATTTATTAAAAATCATTATAATAATGTATGTAGTATATCTAATCAATAATATTTATAATATTGTAAATAATAATTATATTGTAAATAAAAAATAAAGATAAAAAAAAATAAAGATAAAAATACTACAATAACATGTTATTCATTATTATGGTTTATATCCTTATGATTTATATTATTATGATTTATAATATCTTTTTAGCCATTTATCCCTAAAATTATGGAAATTATCTTCAAGTATTGAATTTCTAATTTCTTTAGTCAAATTTACAATAAAATAAACATTATGAATTGTTAAAAGTTCCATTGCAAGTAACTTATCCTTTTTAAATTGTTCTGGACTTTTTCCATCCATAGTATTCTTAAGTAATGCTCTAATTTCACTTCTTGTATGTCCTGCCTTACAAGTTGGACATTGACAGCCATCAGCTAAAGGATCATTATCATTTTTATATTTAGAGTTCTTTATATTAATAGCTCCATCAGGAGTGTAAACTTTTCCATGCCTTGCCTCTCGCATTGGTGCAACACAATCAAAGGTATCACAGCCATTTTCTACACCAACAAAAATATCATCAGGTTGAGAAAGACCTAAAAGATGACGAGGTTTGTTTTCTGGTAGTATAGTATCACACCAAAACAGAATATCTCCAAGTTGTTCCTTTTCAAAAGCCCCACCTAATCCATAGCCATCAAAATCCATAGATCCTAAATCTTTTGAAGCTATTTCCCTAAGATCTTGATAATGAGCTCCTTGAAGAACTCCATATAATGCTTGGTAAGGTTTATCTTTTCTTTCAATGCTAAGTTCTTTATGTTTTTTTAAACACCTTTTTGCCCATTTATATGTGCGATTTAAAGCTATTTCATTGTATTTTCTACTATCCCCAATACTTGTAAGCTCATCAAAAGCCATGATAATATCTGCACCAATTTCATGCTGGAATTCCATAGAATACTCTGGAGTAAATAGCTTTTCATCAGAGTTTTCATCTTTTTTAAAGTAAACTCCATCATCGGTAACTCTTGCTAAACGATTTTTTTCCTTTGCTTTTGCTTGTTCTCTTGCAATATCTCTTTTATCCATAGATATAACTTTTCCAACACCACTACCTAATGACATTACCTGGAAACCACCACTATCAGTTATAGTTGGACAATTATATTTAGAATAGCTTGATAATCCTCCAAACGCTTCTATTTTCTCAGATATTTTTGATAAATGAAATCCATTGCAAATCATTCCTGATGCACCAATTTCATGAAATAGCTTTGGAGAAAGTAAATTTACTTTCCCATAAGTTCCAACAACCATAAATGCAGGAGTTTCAATATCTCCATGGGGAGTATGAATTATTCCTGCTCTTGTTAAGCTATTTTCAAGTTTTTTAGTAATTTCAAAACTAAATTGATTATTATTTAATAAATTATCATTTAATTGATTATTATTCATCTTTACTCCCTATTTCCTATCAGTTTATTACATAAAGCTAAAATACCATAAGTAACAGGAAGTAAAACTGTTTCTCCAACTATTTTAGTTACATAAGCTATTACAAGCAGTCCAATAAATTGTTCTGTTGAAATAGTTCCAATAAAAGCTATTGTTGTGAAAATAACAGTATCAACTAAATCTCCAACTAAGCTTGATCCTAATGCTCGCTCCCAGAACCTTTTTCCTTTAGTAAACTCTTTAATTTTAACAAAAACATAAGAGTTGAGAATTTGACCACTGACAAAAGCAATTAAACTACCAACAACAATACGTGGCATGAACCCAATAACTGCTTCATAAGCAGCTTGATTACCCCAACCAGGTCCAGGTGGAAGTAACTGAACAATAAATAATGCTAAAACAGCTATTAAATTCATAGCAAAAGCTGTCCAGATAACCTTTTTTGCTTTTTTAAATCCATAAATTTCAGTGATAATATCCCCTAAAATATATGAAACTGGGAAAAGAATAGCTCCCCCATCCCAAACAAGACCAGTTCCAAAGAAATCAAATAATTTAGTGCTTGCAAGATTACTAACAATTAATACCGTTGCAGTTAAAGCCATTAAGATAGCATACAATTCAGCTTTAGACATTTTCAATTTATTAACCAAAATAACATCTTCCTTTATTAATTTTATTCGTACTTATGACAAAATAAAATTAAAACCAAAACAATTCAAAAAAAAAGTAAATAAAATAATAATAAATAAAATAATAAAATATATTTTTTATTTAATATAAAAATATTTACATTAAATTTAATTAAATATTTAATAAATTAAGAAAAATCAAACTAAAAATCATAACATTTATATAATAAAAACTATATATATTATTTACATCGGGTAATGTCCCCTTAGGATACGTCATCTGTGGTGGCGAAGTTATTGAATTAACACGAGGCCTTTGGGGTTCCGCTTCAATTTTACTCCTTAATTATGTAGTTTTTTATAATATTCTATGTGTAATTTATCTTTTATTAATTCAAAGAATTTTGAATTATCTCTTTCTATTTTTTGAAATATACACCATGCAATTAAATCTGCAAATTGAATTCCTTTGGATAATTTTGAATCTAAGAATTTTAAAGAAATATTTTTCTCATTATTAATCTCTTTTAATATTTTTTCATGAAATATATTCTCAAAATTTCTATTAACAAATTTATCTAATTCAAAATATTCACATTTCTTAATTTCCTTATTTTTTAGTAATTTTATCATAATATCCATGTAAATATTATTTATATTAGATTCAAGTATATATGATTCATTGTCTTTTTCTTTTTTATTCATTATTATCGAATAAATTTCAAAATCAATATTACTAACATCATTAATTAAATTTAATTTCATATTTGTTGACATTTTAATTGCTTTTATTTCTTATAGCATTTTTTAAAAATAAATATTTATTCTTATTTCTATTAATAATTTTTTTAATTTTTCGTATTCACTTTTAGAAATAATAATTATAGAAATAACAAAATTATCAGAACCATAATCCTAAATCTCCACTTTCATCTAAAAAAGCAAAATATGTTTTTTCAATCATTTTTACACACCAAAGTTAATAAATATTAATATATTTTTATGATTAATAAATATTACTATTAAATGTCAATGCTGTCAACTTTGAATATTATTCTCTATATTTTACTTAATTTAATTAATACTCTTTTTAAAATTATCATATTTTTATTTTAATATTTTATTTGTTTTTTTTCTTATTTTTAAGTTTGTTTAATCTTTATTTTATAATATACAATCATTTGAAACATTTATTTCTTTTTCTTTTTTATTTTCTTTTCTTTTTCTTGTTATTTTGTTAATTTTTCTTAATTTTCTTATTTTTTTTATTTAAAATAAATAGATTTAAATATAATTAATTATATATGTTTAAATATTGTTATAATATTTTATTTATTGTTATTACTTTATTTTAATTATTTATTAAGTTTTTTATATTGAATGTAGTTATTTTAGATATTTTTTGGAGATTTTAGAATGTTTGAAT
>JAISIT010000154.1 GCA_031261915.1 Candidatus Methanoflexus mossambicus | reverse complement strand
GTATTAATATCTTTATTATTTCCATTATATTCGATTAGAGCATTTAAAAACTTAGTTAAGTCGCTATATTTATTGCCATCAATGGAAATCTTCTTAAAAGTAGATTCACTATTTACAATTTCAACAGCATCATATTTCTTTGAATTTTGAGTTTTAATTGTAGCAATATTATTTTTAACAGTATTAGATGGCTTAGACCAAGACTTAACAATTTTTTTTAAATCTGCTTGTTCTTTAAGAATATTTTTTGAAGATCCTTTGTAATTATAAATTGACAAATAATGATTTCTTGCATCTAAAACATCCTTTGAAGAACCTTCATAACTATACAGTGCTTTAAAATAATCATTATCATTATCATATATATTATCATCTATAGTATATTGACTCGATGCAACATTTGTTGCAAAAACTCCCCCAGATAAGGAGATAGTAGCTATTATCCCAAAAGACAATAAAGCTACAAGTTTTAATAATCGACTAATTATACCACCTCATGTTACAAGACGAAATATACAAATGTAGAAACCTATAAAAAAATTTCATTCACTTGTAGAAAATATAAAATTTATGGATACGTTGCTAAAAGACCTTTGAAATGTTATTTTAGATATATTAAAAAATAAAAAAATAAAAAAATATCTAATAAAAATTTTTATAGAATATATTCCAATTAATAGCTTGAATTTTATGATAATAGAATATATCTTGAATTTTAAGTTTGAATTTTATTTATAAAAATTTATAATAACTTCCAAAAAATCTTTTGATATTAAAATAGAAATCATATTTTCAAAAATTTTAAAAAATTTTAAAAAAATTATTTCAAAAAAATTATAAAAAATTATTAAAATAATTTTAAAATAATTTAAAAAGATATTATTAAAATTTTCAATTTCAATGTAACTAAATTTTTTGTTTAGATTAATTTTTATTTGAAGAGTATATAAAGGTTTTGAAAAAAATTTTAAAAAAACCCCTTAAAATCCTTTATTTTGAGTATAATAGAATATAAAAAGGATTAATTAAAATTTTTGAAATAGAATATAAAAAATTTTTTTAAAGTCTAATTCAATATTAAAACCTTTTAAAGAAAGGGATTTTTATTAAAAAAGATTTTTTAAGAAGAAAATATAATAAAGATAATATAGATAAATAAAAGAAAAAAAATCAATTATAAGACCCTAAAATGATAAAATATCAAGTATTATTCCTTTAAATTTTTTGAAAAATAAGTAAAAAAAATAGCTAAAAATTATTTAAAATTTTTAAAAATATAAAAATATAAAACTGAAAAAATAATATAAACCAAGGTCATATATGCTTTTATTTATGAAAAATAAACTAATAAATGAAATAATTTAAAAAATAATGAAATATTGATATGTTTAAATAATAAATTACTATTAAGGTTGATGAAAAAATATATTAATCTATTAAAAATCTTTATTATACATTTAGATAATTATAGTTAAATTAAGATATGATTAAATGATATTTAATTAATGATAATTTTAAACCTAAATTTAAACTTAAATAACTCTTATTTCAATATAAAATGTTTTATTATATTCATAATGATTATATGATATGTATAGAAAAACAAATAAAAGAAGAATTAAAACTTAATTATAAAAATAAATAATAAAAACAGATATAAATAAATAAATACTTAATTTAAAATTTAAAATTATAAATTCAACAAATTTATTCAATTTTTATTAAAAATCCACCATTAATATGAATAAAAAATATTAAACTATAAAAATAGCTAATATTTAAAAATAGCTAATATTTAAAAATAGTTAATATTTAAAAATAGTTAATATTTAAAAATAGTTAATATTTAAAAATAGCTAATATTTAAAAATAGTTAATATTTAAAAATAGCTAATATTTAAAATATAAAATTATTAAAAATAAACAATTGAAAAAATATAAACAATAAAAAATTTTAAAATTTTAAAATTTTAAAAATCATAACAAATTTATATAATAATATAATCAAATTTGCTATATTCTCTAAGAATTATTACTTTTTACTAAATGCTATAATTCTTTAATATGGTTAAATTAAATATAGATAAATTATTCATATATACATTCCAAAATAACTAAATTATTTATTTATATATATTCTACAATATCTAAATTATTTATATATACATTCCACAATGGCTAAATTATTTATATAATATATTATATAATTTTATATTAATGTCATTAAATGCTCAAGAACAAAAAATATTAGAACACAGTGGATATAGATTTGCTGGAAATCATGCTCATGCAGGAGCAAAAATCTGCCATTGGACGAAAAAAAGTATTCTTAATCAAGGAGAATGTTACAAACAAAAGTTTTATGGAATAGAAAGCCATAGATGTTTACAAATGTCTCCAGCTATTCCTTTTTGCTATCAAAAATGTTCATTCTGTTGGAGAGATTTATCCCATACAGAAACAAAATGGGATGGAGAATATGATGATCCTAAAACAATTATTGATGATTGCATATCAGCACAAAACAATCTATTATGTGGTTTTTTTGGAAACGATAAAGCAGACAAGAAAAAATTAGAGGAAAGTAAAATACCAAATAATGCAGCTATTTCTTTGGCAGGAGAACCAATGATTTATCCAGAAATCGATGAGTTAATAGCTGAATTTAAAAAAAGAAAATTTACAACGTTTTTAGTAACAAATGGACTTTTAGATGATAAATTAAAATCTCTTGAAAACGAACCAAGTCAATTATATCTTTCCTTAGATGCTCCAGATGAAAAAACATACAAAGCTATTTGTAAACCACAAACTGAAAAAGGATGGGAAAATCTAAATAATAGCTTAGAACTTTTAAATTCCTTTGATTCTAATACCTGCATAAGGACAACATGTGTTAAAGGAGAAAACATGATAGATCCAAAAGGATATGGAAAGTTAATTGAAAAAGCAAACCCAACCTACATTGAAATTAAAGCATACATGTGTGTAGGATACTCAAGAAAAAGACTGACATTGGCAAACATGCCAGAACATCAAGAAGTCATAGATTTTGCTCAAAAAATAGCTGACTCCATTGGAAGAAAAATAGTTAATGATTCGCAAATAAGTAGAGTTGTTCTATTAAAATAATAACTAAAAAATAATTTATCCTCTATATAATTAAACAATTAATATTGAATAAATAAATAAGTATTGAATAAATAATAACATAAATAATAAACTAAATAATAATAAACTAAATAAATAAATTGAACTAAGAATGAATTAAATAAATAAAATGGAATAATACTAAATTAAATAATTAATACTTAAAAAAACAATAAATTAAATAGATATTAAATCACCAACATCATAACGATTTGCAACAGACAAAATTATGTCCTTACCAATAACAAAGCCAGCTTCATTAAGCATTTTAGCTATTTCATTGTAAGCCAACTCAGGAGTATTATTATTCTTACTTAAATGACCTAAAATAATATATTTTGTTCCATTATTGGCTAAATTAACTGCAAGTTTTGCAGCATCATTATTTGATAAATGTCCATCTTGTCCATCGATTCTTTGCTTTAAAAAATAAGGATAATCCCCATTATGGAGAGAATCATAATCATAATTAGATTCTAACAAAACAATATCTGCTCCTGAAATAGTTTCTGCTACATTTTCACATAAATATCCCATATCCGTAGCAATAACAGCACTAGCTTTTTTTGTTTTAAAAAAATATCCTACAGGTTCTTCGCTATCATGGGGAATTTCAAAAGGAGTTATTGAAATTTTTTCTATTTTAAAATTTTTTCCAGATTCAACAGTTTTTAAAAGTTCTGAATCTACTTTTCCTAACTTTCCAGAACCAATTAACTGATTAAATGTGCCGTTTGTAGCATAAATCGGAATATTGTATCTTCTATGTAAAATTCCCACACTTGAGCTATGATCTGTATGTTCATGGGTTACTAAAATAGCTGTGATTTCTTCAGGGTTGACATTTAAACTTTTAAGACAATTTTCTATATGTTTTCCACTTTTTCCACTATCAATTAAAATTTTAGTATCATTTGCCATTATTATTGATGAATTCCCACTACTACCACTAATTAATGTGCAAAAACGCATGATAATCTTCCTTGAATTAAAAAAACAATATTAAACTCTAAAATCATGAAATCATGAATAGATTAATTAAACGCTTAAAAAATAAGTATTAACTAAATAAAATATAAAATAATTAAAAAAATATAAAATAATTAAAAAACAAATGTATTAGAGAATTATTAGAGAATTATTAGAGAATATTATTAGAAAAAATAAATTTTAACGATCCTTTTTACTTGGTTTTTTATCAAGATTTTGTTTTTTGGCTTCTTCAGCATAAGCTTTCTCGCTACGAACTTTAAACATAAAACCAAGAACCCCACAAATTAAACCAATTATCAAAACTCCAATTAGCACTTCAATTTCCATTAAAATTCCAGTAATTTGAAAATCAGGATTTGTAGTTAATGCCATAACAAAAAAACCAGGAATGGAAGCTATTATTGCTAATACTGCTCCTTGAATATAATTTAAAGATTTATATCCTACATATAATAATCCAATAGCTGCTAAAAATGCAGGAATATATGCAAAATCAGGAATAATTTCAATAGCTACTATTAAAAACACTGTAAAAATAACAAGACCTTTAATAAATTCCATTTTAATTGTATTAAAGTCCTCAAAAACATCACTAAAATTCATAAAGTCACCAATTTTTATATTATTTATTATTTTAATCACTAATATTTCTATTTAATTATAATCTTATCTTATTATTTAATTATAATCTTATTATTTAATTATAATCTTATCATTTGATATTTTAGTAGAAGTTAATATTCTTTATTCCCTATAATCATTCCACCAATAGCTCCAGCAATTCCCATCAATATTCCATAGCATAAAAAATTCACAATTATTACAAAAATACCTATTCCACTAGTAATTAAACCTAATGGAGCTACAACAACTATTCCAAAAAGCCCTATGATGAATATAATTAAACCTATGATTATTCCTCCAAGACCTCCAGCAACAGCAGCATTGGTAAAACCACCCCATGCACCATCTTTTGCAGCCAAACCAACAATGAATCCTACAATTAGTAATGCTAATAGCTCATATGACCAACCTAATGGTTCTGTAATGATTTTTCCAAAAACTGCTAAAATAAAACCTAAAACAACTGGACCAATTTTAATCATAAAAATACACCTTCAGATGAGAAAATATTATTTTCCTTATGTTAATTATTAAAATATTAATAAAATTATATAATCTAAATAAATTATTTAGTAATATAAATTAATTTAGTAATATAAATTAAATATTAATTAATATAAATAAAACTATATTTTTAATATGCATATAATATAATTTATATAACTTTTTATTATAACTTTTTATTTATTATTATAAACATTTTACCATATAATTTCAATGCTGTCAACTTTGAATATTATTCTCCATATTTTACTTAATTTAATTAATACTCTTTTTAAAATTATCATATTTTTATTTTAATATTTTATTTATTTTTTTTCTTATTTTTAAGTTTGTTTAATCTTTATTTTATAATATACAATCATTTGAAACATTTATTTCTTTTTCTTTTTTATTTTCTTTTCTTTTTCTTGATATTTTGTTAATTTTTCTTAATTTTCTTATTTTTTTTGTTTAAAATAAATAGATTTAAATATAATTAATTATATATATTTAAATATTGTTATAATATTTTATTTATTGTTATTACTTTATTTTAATTATTTATTAAGTTTTTTATATTGAATGTAGTTATTTTAGATATTTTTTGGAGATTTTAGAATGTTTGAAT
>JAISIT010000138.1 GCA_031261915.1 Candidatus Methanoflexus mossambicus | reverse complement strand
GAATATTTCAAAAATAAGCATTTGAAAATTATCTTTTTGTGTTCAATATTAAAAATAGCTATTTTAAAAAATAAAAAAATAAGTATAAATTTAATTAAAAATAATAAAAAGCATTATTTAAACTTTAAAAGTAAATTTAAATTAAAATGCTACAATTAAAATTTTAAAAATAAATAATAATTATAATAATAAATAATTAAAACTTCAAATTATTTTCTTTAAAAAATTCTCTAATGCCAATACAATTTATACTCAGTTTTTTGCAAACATGTGGAATATTGTATTGTTTTTTAGGGCTTTCTGTTGTGACTACTGTGGAATTATGTTTTAATCCATGACAAATTAATAAAGGATCAGCTATTGCTTCACCTTGACTCCATTCTTTTTGTAGTGACCATTCTTCATTCTTGTCTTTTTTATTTCTAATTATTATTTTATGGTAAATATCTAATTCTTCAATTTTAAACCATTCTTCAATCTCACCATTGTCTAATTCTTTATAAAATTTATAATCATGGTTTTCATTTATTTTATCCCAAAATTGTTTATGTTCTTTACTTGTTACTTCTCTTTGAACTTCTTTTATTGAAATTAACATATTATCTTCAATTAAACTATTAATTTCAATCCATAATCCGACAAAAACATCTGCGAAGTAGTGATTTTGTAGTGAGAGTAATACATTTGTATCTAAAACATACATAAAATCACCTACTTAAACAATTCTTCTTCCAAAGAATCGATTTTATCTACAGGAATATCTAAATATCTCATGAATTTAGATGAACTTATTATATTATTTTCATAAGCATTTAAAATAAATCGTGAATAGGGTTTTCCATCATATTTTTTCTTTTTAAGAATTTTAGACATACCTCCCCCAGTAGATTTTTTATTTCTTTCCATCTGCTTTTGTTTTTTATTTTTATTCTTATTTTCAATTAAATTAATTGCATGTTCTTTTTCAGATTGTGTTATTTTGCCTAAATCTGAAAGTTTATAGATTATTACCTGTTGACTTACACCATAGCTATTCGATAATCCAGAATAATTAATATTTCCATTTTTAAAAAATACTTTATCATCTGTTAAGGTTTCTCTTGGAACTAAAACTTCACTTGCCACTTTATTGCAAAATGCTTCTTTTTTATTGTATTTATCCACATCACAAATAGCTGTTTCTTTTCTTGATAAATGAGCTAATTCATGGAATAAAGTGAATATTCTTCTATTTGGTGTGTTTTTTCCATTAAGAATAATGATTGGGCATTTATCATAGTATAATGACACTCCACTCATTTCATTTTCACTGACATTTTCACTTTCAAAAACTAAAATACCTAAATTTGAAAAAATCTCTTTCCAGTTATATAAAAATATAGAATGATCATATTTAACTTTATCATCATCATTTTTAATCCAATGCTCTTGATTATCTAGTGAAACATTGATAAAACTTCGAATAGCTTTTGCTAAATTTAAATAATCATCACTTGATGTGAAATTAGATAAAACCGTTTTAGAAAAATCAGGAATATTATTACCCCTTTCGGCATTAAGATTTATAAAAACATTTCGTCGATATTTTGCTTTTCTAATTTCTAATCTTAAATCTGTTGAGTATTCTTCAATTTTTTCTGGAGATCTGAATTCAATTATCTCATTTTCAACTTCTTTAGGTGGCTCGGACATTAAATAAAAAACTGGAGGTCTTTTATATTTTTTAGATAAATTTCTTAAATCATTCCATGTGGGCAATATTTCTCCTTTTTCCCATTTTTCAGCATTTTTTAAACTTTTAGGCAAATCGTGGAATGATAATCCTAAATCTTCTCTTGCCCACCGAATCATTTTAGGATTAATTTTAACTTTATAAACCATATGAAAAACTCCTTATATTCAATTCCATAACCTTATTAATTAATATCCCCTAAATAAAATAGAAATATAACCTATGAGTTTTAACTTATATTAATATTAATATTAATTTTACTATTTAATTAATTTATCACTTTCTTTTAAAAAATTATCAAAATCTGATTTATAATTTTTATCTTGAATTTTTCTGTATGTATTGTATTCTTCTTTAACTAGTTTATCTAATTTGCTTCTACTTATTTTACCTTTATCTTTTAAGATATTGTAATCATTGAAGTCTAAGAATTTATCTAATCTATTTGCCCAGTTTTTCATTGACATGGGATTATATCTTCTTGCTTGATTTGTTGCATAATCTAAATACATTGATACAATTTCATTTAATTCTGTTATTTCTTCTTTTGATAAATAATTTTTAGCTATTAATACATCTTTAAATAATATTTTGCCATTGTTTAACTTATAATAGTTAAGTTTTTTTTATATTTGATATATTTGAATAAATAATATATTAATATTAAGTAATTAATTAAATTTTTCTTATAGCTATTGAAAAGTATTATTTATCGAAACATGGAAGGTCTGATTTATGTAAATTCTACTTCTTTTAAAATTCTACAAAAAATATGATTAATTTTGGATTTGAAATAAGCATTTGTTGGAGTAAACCTTTTTTGAACTTTTTCACTTCTTCAATATGGTTTCTTTGAATTTGGATTTTTTTATCTATTAAATTTAAAAAATTCACAATCCTATTTTGTTCTTTTAAAGAAGGATTTTTTATGGATATTTCTGATATTAATGGATATTTTAAATTCCATGTATCTGAAGTTAGACCTTGCGAATATTTCTTAAACTTATAAATCATTTCATTTGTTTTAAAATAATATCCATAAAATAATGGATTAATTATATTTAAAGGATTTAAAACCGTGTATGCAGGGCTCACAATACCTTCATACTCAGTTACACCACTAGCCCCCTGCCACATTCTCATAGAATTATATACTAAATCACCAGGCAAAACATGCTTATATTTATCTCTTTTATCACTAGAATTATCTTTAGCATCAATTTCAGCTCTTTTCTGAACACCATTACCTAATGTTACAGATAATAATTCTAATTTTTCATAACCTTTTTCTGACCTTTCTTTAAAAATATCTTTTACTTTACAAACTTTCCATTCAGAATAATTTTCCCCATTTTCTTTTTTAAATCTTAATTTCTGTGCGAACAACTGTTGCAAACAAAACTTCTTAAAATCATTTAAATGGTTTAATTGTTCTTTTAAAAGAGTTATTTTCATATCAATTGATGATAAAAACTCAGCTATTTTTTCTTGTTCTTCTAATGATGTCAATTTTATCTTCATTGAATATAAACTACTTCCAGATATAAGAGCCCTAGTAGTTATTGAGCTGTGTTTAATAATTTTTTGCCTGTTCATTGGATTTCTAAAATAATAAGCATAAAATAATGAATTAATAGACTTTATTTTTGCTCTTGCTCTTAAAATAAACCCGCTAAATACACAATCAATATTTTTTCCCATATATGCACTACTAAGCCCTATTTCTTCAGATGTTTCTGAAGTTCTTGTGAAAAACAAATCATTAGGATTTACATTATATCTAGAAATTTCTTCAGCATTAACATCAACCAATCCTTTAATTGAGTTTTCATTATTAAGAATATTTTTATTAACATCCATATAATTCAAAATCTTTATACCGTGCCCAAAAAAATCTTTCCCCTTGTTTAACCCATTTTTTATTTCAAATAAGTCGCCGAATTTTTTCTCTTCCCACTCTTCATTAAATCCACGAAATCGTAGCTGTTATAAACTTAAATATAATTTATATTAAAAACATATGAAAAAAATTATTAAAATTTATCAAAAATACATGAAATGGTGATTTAAATGAATAATATTATAATTTCAGAAATTCTAAATGATATGGAACCTTATCTTGATCAAAAACAAAGTGTAATGTTATCTAAAACACTTTCTAAAGTATTTAAAAATATTGAAATATTAGAAAAAAATATTAAGTTTACAGATAATGTAATGGAAGAAAATAAACGATTATTATCCATATTCTTATCATCTAAAAGAGTAGAGGGATGTTCTGAAAGAACATTAACTTATTATGAAAAAACAATAGAAAAAATGATTTTTAAACTTGAAAAAAGAATAGATTACATAACTACTAATGATTTAAGAGAATATTTAGGAAAATATAGAGAAATAAACAAAACTAATAAAACCACGATTGATAATATTCGAAGAATTTTTTCTAGTTTTTTTACCTGGTTAGAAAATGAGGATTTTATTTTAAAAAATCCTGTTAGAAGGATAAATAAAATAAAACAGGGACGTGTAGTTAAAGAATTTCTTACTGATGAAAATTTAGAGATACTACGAGATAATTGTGAAAAAATAAGAGATTTAGCAATGATTGAACTTTTAATTTCTACAGGAATACGTGTTGGGGAATTAGTAAATCTTAATATAGATAACATGAATTTTCATGAAAGAGAATGTGTTGTGTTTGGAAAAGGAGAAAGTGAAAGAATAGTATATTTCGATGCAAGAACAAAAATACATTTAATAAAATATTTAGAAGAACGAAATGATAATAATGAAGCATTGTTTGTTTCTTTTAAAACCCCACATAATAGGTTAGGTATAAATGCTGTTGAGCGAAGAATAAGAGATTTAGGAAGAAAATCAAATATATCTAATGTCCATCCTCATAAATTCAGACGAACATTAGCAACAAATGCAATTGACAAAGGTATGCCTATTGAACAAGTTCAAAAATTGTTAGGACATAT
>JAISIT010000001.1 GCA_031261915.1 Candidatus Methanoflexus mossambicus | reverse complement strand
TTTATAAATAATATTTAATTAAATAGCTATTTTTTCATTAATTAAAATTCAAAGCTTTAGGAAAAAGTTGATGTAAAAATTCTAAAATCAATCTACAGAGAATTTCCAAAAACTCTTTTTTTTAATCTAAAAGTATTACTTTTTATTATTATTTTAAAAATATATAAATATTATTTATTAATAAAAAAATTATCAAAAAAACATGATTTACCATTTAATATTGATATGTAAATCTCAATATTATTTTTCATGGATTAAATCATTTTATTTAATAAAATAAAGTATATATTTAATTAATTTTAGCTATTATAATTTATATACTTATTAAATATAATTTATTTATTTCACTGTTATTAATTTATTTTAATTATTTGATTAAATTTATTGTTATAAATATGGTATATTGTTTATGCAAAATATTACTTTTTAGTTTATTATAATTTTTTAATTTTATTATTAAAAGTATATATATTTTTAATTATAAATTTATTATTTATGATAACTAAAAAAGCTTTTTTAGAGGAGAGTAAGAGAAAAAATTTGATTAAAGCATTTGATGAATTTTATGATAATGTTTTTAATGAAGTTCCTAAATCTGTGATAGAGGGTTTAGTTAATAAGATTTATTCTTATCTTGAGGATGAGGATGTTTTTATTAATGTGTATGATGTTACTTTTGATAATACTGTTTATAATGATATAAGAGATTATATTTTTAATTTTTTGAATCATAATGAGGATTTTGATATTTTAACTAATTTTAACACTTCTTCTCATCAAAAACGGAATGTTAAAAGAGATAAATTAATGGAACTTAAAGAAGCATTAAACTTAGAGTATTATATTCCGATAATGGATACCTTGCATCATAAATATAGTTTAAATGGTCTTTATGCATTTCATGGTGGTAGGAAACCTTTTGATAGTGAAGTTATTTTATCTAGTTTGATTTTAATGGCAATTACAGGTGAAAGTTATGAAAATTTAGCTTCTAATCTTGTTAATGATGAAAGTTATGCTTGTTTCATTGGTTATCCAATTCCTACACCTAAAAAATCAACCATTGCTAATTATTTGCAGTTATGTAGTGAAAGAAATTATAGTGATGATTTATGGAATGCGCATCTTGATTTTTTAAATGATAATATGATAAAATTTGGAAAAGCTGTTTTACAAGATGCTTCTTTTATTTCGCAGAATCCTGGACATCAAAAACCATCAAAACCTCGTGGAGAGAAAGCTAAAACTTCAAGGTCTGTTGATGGTGAATGGACTGTGAAATATAAAACCTCATTTTTTGGTTTGAAAATCCATATAAAAATGGATTTAAATACTCAAATGATAATGTCATTTTATTTAACTGGATCAAAAACTCATGATATTAATATAGATTTATGTGAAAAATTTGAAATAGATTATAAAGATACTGGTTATGCGAAAAAAGAAAAAGACGAAATAAATGCAATAATGAGTAAAGCCTATCGTGAACAACCTATACCACCAGTTGAAATAGATAGAAATAATCGTATAAGTGCCAAAAGAAGATTATGTGAAAGAATATTCGCAGTATTACACCATTACCATATAAAACACACAACAAAAACAACAAAAAATGAAATCAAATTTTTATTATCATTAACATTCATGGTTCATAATATAAACCAATTGATAAACCAAGAAAAAGATAAAAAAGACAAAACCCGGACAGATAAAAGAAAAAATGATAAAAAAAAGAAAAAAGATGAAAAAGATGAAAAAATACATTTATTAAATAGTAAAGGACTACAAAATTTATTTAATCAAAAAATAAAATATAAATACTATAACAAAGAAGATATAGATGAAAAATTAGGAAAAAAGATTGAAATATTAAATAAAGAAAATGAAACATTAAACAATGAAATAAAAATATCTGAAAAGAAAATAAAAGATTTATTAAAAGAAAAAAAAATATTAACAAAGAATAAAAAGAATAAAAAAGAAAATAAAGAGGATATCCGCTTAATTAAAGAAAAAATTAAAAATACAAAAAATAAGATAAAAGAATATAAAACATATATCCATGAAAATAAAGATCAAATAAAAGCTAATAAAATTAATAAAAACTTAAATAATCATTATATAATATTTATTGAAAAAATCAATGATAAAAATAGTGAAATAACTTATAAAAAATCAATGAAAAGAAAAAACCAAGTGTCCAATACTAAAAAAAATAATAAAAAAAAATTATTAAATAAAAAGAATATCGCTGCTTTAAAAAATATTATAACACCACAGAATAATGAAAATGATAATATCCAGATAATTTACCATATTTTAGATTATAATCATCCAAATAATATAGAAAAAAACAATACAAAAATAAGTAAAACACAATATAAAAAAAATAGAAAAAAAGCTAAAAAAAAACAATTTAAAAAGTTAAATAAACAAAAAAAAGAAATTGGAATAAAAATAGATAACCAATATAATTTTCTTAAATTAACATTGATGGAAAAAAATTTTAACTCGATAGAAATGAGTATTTAACAAAATAAAAGAATGATATTGATTTTTAATTAAATAAATTTTTAATTATTTGCTTTTTAATGCTCATCTTTAGTGGATACTATTTAAGAAATCATATAGTTTGATATAGTTTTTAGTTATATGTATACTATTTTTATTACATATTTTTTTAAATTTTAACATTATTGACAATAAATTCATGAAAAAAATATTTATAAAATATAAAAAAGTAATACAATATTGAGTTTTTGGAAATTCTCTTAATGAACTTGAAAAAGATCCATATAAAAATACAAAAAATTAAAAGGAAAATATGAATGATTATGGCGAAAAAAAGTTTATTTAAGCGATACAACTTATAGAATTTTATATTATATTGATAAAAATGATATTCCTATCATTATCACTGTAATTGA
>JAISIT010000286.1 GCA_031261915.1 Candidatus Methanoflexus mossambicus | reverse complement strand
TTTTAAGTTCACATCTATCAATGATGTCACGATCAAACAAAAACCGTGAAAAGATCAATCTACCAATAAGCAAGTTAATAATATCAAAATCTAAATCTTCAGCAAGTAAACGTTGTTTAGCAGCTCGTAAATTCCGTATAAGATAATCATCAACTTTATTATCCTTTTTAAAATCCTTCTTATACTTATTCCATAAATAACCACTCTTAATATTTAAATAAGAAAAATCATCAAGAGAAGAATAGCTATTATTCTTTTTAAACTCAACATCACGATTTAAACCAACAAAATTTAAATTATTATCACTTAAATCAGTATTAATCAAATTATTATCAATCAAATCAGTATTAAGTATACGTTTCCAAATTTTTACTTCTTCCCCATCAAAAATATTAGTATTATATAAAAGATATTCTCCATCAAGTTCAATAAACAATACTGGAATTTCACCCAAATTCCAAATAATTTTATAAAATGAATCTATTTCATTTTCAAAACATGTTCTATCATCAAACTCTTTAAATATGATCATAGGTTTATTATTTTCAAAAAATATCCCATCAAAATCAATATTATCAATCACATTCTTAATCCTAAATGGAAAATCAGAAAAAGAATCCCCTTTCCTAAAAAGACCATTACCAGAATGAAGATTTAAATGTTCATAAAGATTATCAAATACCATAAAATCCCTTCATGTTTTTTATTTGATTATTCATTTGATTATTATTTATTGATTATAAATATTACTTTTCTTATTTAAATAACTGATTATTTATAACTACTAATTTTATTAATTAACCCATTTTCATTAAATATTCATATATAAATATCAATATTCAGGAATTAGTATTAAATAAACTCGATTACAGCTTTTATTAGGAAAAAATTATTTTTATTCATAAAAAACACAACGATTATTAATAAATTATAGTTAGAAATTAATTCTTTAATTAATTAATTTATATCTAAATCATGATTCTCGATAATTTCAGATAATTTTTTAATGGAATTGGAACATTTTTCCAATAAATTTCGATAATTTTCTTTAAGATCCACATCAGGATAATCTTTAGTAGTATTATGTGCAACTATAGTGCTTCTATACTTATTTAATTCAATTAAAGGCAGTATAATGATATTTATGTCGGATTTAAGAATTTTTTTTGTTTCCAAACATTTTTTCAATTGCTTAATGGGTCGTAATTCAGAATCATAACATTCTAATTTCTTTGCTAATTTTTTAATTACTTTTGGTTCCAATCCTTCAATTAAAATTTGAGATAATACACGAATTTGATATTCCCACTCATTTTTAGAGTCAGTCACTACATAATTCAAATTTTTAGGCTCAATTGTTGGTTTTAAACTTTTTAATTTCCAAATATTAAATTTATTACAATCAATATTTATATATGTCCGTTCAAGTTTCTCTAAATTTTTTTTTAGAGAATGTAATGGATGAGAATAATAATTTAGTGGAAGTTTACCTTTTGGTTTTTCATTGAAACTATTCCAGTATTTTTGTTCATCATCGGGTAAATTCAATAAATGATCCATATTTACCATTATTTGATTTTCAGAATTAATAATATATTCTAAAGACCAAATTTCCCTACAATCAATCATATTGTCCTCAAATGTGTATTTTTCAGAATCAAATTTATATCTTGCTAAAACCTCTGGTTTAAAGGAAAGATATTTAAATTCTGGAAGGAATTCATAATTTTCATGTTTTTCAAGATACTTACTCCATTCAATGCATTTATTTTCATCTAATTCTTTATCTAATTCATAGATTAAAAAATCTTCATATTTTTTATCTTCTTCATTTTTTAATTTTTTGAGAAATTTATCTTCATTTATGGTGTTTTCAATTATTTGAAAACCTTTTAGTTTAGAATAACATTTTTTATCATCTTTGTAATCATATTTTTTATAATATGTCTTATTTTCATCATCATTAAATCTTTGAACTTCATTTTCTTGAAAATTAGAAGCATTATTCTCACAACTAAAATTAAAAAAACGAATTAATACAGAATCAGATAAATAAAGATAATTAAATAAGTCTTCAGTTTTTATAATCCCTAATCTTAAATCTTTAGAATTTTCAATTTTGGCAATAAGTGTGTATTCTCCATTTTTATCAAGTTTACAAAATCCATCTTTAATTTTATGGTAATAAATATCTAAGATATGAGTAATCTTTTGATTAATTTCAATACTCCTATCATAATCTGGTCGAAAGAAAAAAATTGGTTCTGCATTGCTTAAAAATTTTGGTTTAATTCCTTCATATGGTTGGTCAAGACTTTTTTTCTTTCCATCATAGTTATAATGATAAATATTAAATGGGAGTATGATCCAATTCATTAATTCAGAAATATAATCTCCTTTTAATTGGTTTTTTGGAATAATTAATGAATGTATAAAAATATTATCATTAATAATGTGTGTGGGAATATCTTCTTCAATACATGTTAATAAATTGATGAAATTATCTATTTTGTTATATTTTGTTGTAGAATGTCTCCCTAATTGTTTCACTTTCGTTTTAATATTTTTAATCATCATATTATCACTTTAAATTGCTATTATTAGTCTTTCCATTGAAAATTTTTTTGCATTAAATTGTTAAATAGATTATCTATTTCATTTTTGGAATCTTTTTGATATTTTTTTATTTCTTCTACTCTTTTTACTATTTCTGCAAATTTATTTTGAAGTTCTAATGGAGGTAATGGAATTTTTAAATTTAAAACATCACCATTATTTACTGCAGGATAACTTGCACCTTTACATTGATTAATTAATGATTCTATAAAGTAATTACTTCTTGAAATTAAAAATAAATATTCTGGAGAAATTTTTTCAGAAGCTCTTAAAACACAAAATCCTGTTGAAGCTATTTGATTATTAAATTCTTCTGGAACAAGACCAACAGCATTTAAATTAGGTCTAACAGTAGAAACTAATAAATCATTTGTCTTAATTTTCTGACGGGCTCGACTTGAAGCTTCATTTCCTAAATATTGAGTGCTTGAGGTAATTTTCCCAATAGAAGAATCAATAGAAGAAATATCAATATAATCAAAATATTCATCAGGATACTCATTCTTAGGATTTTCATTTGAAGTCTTTTCAACAACATCTTTAATAGAAACAACATCAAACTTTTTAGGATTTTTACCAACATCCCCAAACATTTCTAAGAAAATACTTTTCAAATAATCTTCAGTTAGATTATCTGCTTTTTCTCTGTATTTTTTGAGTTTTTCAGCTCTTTCTAAAACTTCAACTATCTGTTTTTGGGTTTCTAGTGGTGGAATATTAACTTCTATTCCTTCAAGTTGTTTAGAACTAATGTTTTGTTGAGCACAACCAGAAGCTATTTTTTTTATCTTTTTTTGATAATCTTGGCTTGTTACTAAATAATAAAGAAAAGTTTTATTTAATTTAGAATCATTTAAGACTTTAAAATTACCTATCCTTTGATTTAGATAAATCCTTTCTTCAATTCCTTTAACTATTCCAATTTTTCCAGTTGTTGCTCCTGACATAGCTATTAAAATGTCTCCTTCTTTAACGAGATATTTTTCAAATTTTTCAAAGTCCTCAATAGTATATTTAGCACAAGTATTCAAATTCATGTTGTTATTCGTTAAGTCTGTTATTCTGATTATAGGACTTCCATTTTCAACGAAATTTTTACTTTTAAACGCATATCCATTTTCTATTTTAACATATTTTCCTAATTTAACTTTTTCCATACTTTTCCTCATAAATTTTTATTATTTTTTTGAATATTTAATAAAATAACCTTTTTTAAATTAATTTTCCAAATTTTCTAAATATCTTTTCATTTTCAATAAGATTATCTTGGGTCTGTCCCAAAACTACATTTTGACAAATAAAAACATTTCATTTATAGTTAATTAATCATTGATTCTGTTAAAACAGTGTATCGGAATCTTCCAATTACTATTTGGACAATTTTGAGGTAAAAATTCACCATTTTCATCTTCACTAATCATTCTAAATTCTATTTCTTTAATTTTTTCTTCATTATTGGTTTTTATCTTTAATTTTACTAAAATATTTGAGGAAACTATATTATCATCAGTTATGTTAACAATTTCATGAGAAATTAAAATATTATTATCAAATATTTCATTTTTTAAATCATAAATTAATTTACCCATTGGTTTTCTTGAATAATCTATATGCATGAGTTTTTGAGCAACCTTACCATAATTTTTATCTTTCCAAAATTCAAAAAATTCTACTAAACTTTTTTCTGGGGAATTATCTTCATATTCTTCTGATGTTCCATTAATTAAAAAATCTTTTTTAGGTTTTAATTTTCTGGGTTTCCATTCAGCATAATATTTTTTAATTTTTTCATTTTTAGCATGTTCTTCCATAAAATCATTGATATTAAACTGTTTTTCTTCCTTTGGAGTTTTACTTTTATTTCTAATAGAGATTATTCCATCTTTTAATGCTAATAATGTTGCCCAAAGTTTAGATGCTATTTTTTTGTTATTAAATTCTAAATCACGACCATGCAAAATACCATTCCTGTATGGAATTTGTATTGATTCTTTATTTGTTTTTCCTCTATTTTGATAAAAAAGTTTTCTAATTTCAGTTAATCCAGATTTATGTGCTGCAATTGAATCCCATGCATAAATTTCTTCTCCATCTGCAAAAAAAGATTTATTACCATCGATTTCATTACAATCTGCAACAATACCATCAATGATAGTTAGTAATAAAAGAACACAAGAATAATATCTATTATTTAAATAATCTTCTTTCGCTAATGTTATTAAATGATATCTACACTTAAAAATATCAATATTCTTTATCATATTTAAAATAAAATCTAAACTATCATTAATATTTTCAACTAAAATATCTTCTGCCTCATCGATTAATCCATTATCTGCTAATTTAACAGCTTCTTTCATTATGTCAAAATTCATTGATTCATGAGCTATCCAACCTAAAGATGAAAAGTGTTGGTTAAATTTATCAGGAACATTTAAGTTATCTATGGAATTTATTAATGAATCTTCCATATCATCAAATTTTTTAAATGCTTCATCTAATTGAAGATTATTCAAACCAAAAGACTCAAGATTATCAAAATAACCTAATTGTTTTAATGTTCTTAACTTTTTAAGTACATTATATCCCGTCTTAATTTCTTGTATTGAATCATTATTTTCTATCAAGTTATTAGAGTCATTTTCATATTGGTTACTATCCAATTTTCTGTTATTTTTCAAACAACAATTCTTATATTTCTTTCCACTACCACATGGACAAGGATCGTTTCTACCAATTTTATTTTTCCCCATTTAATTCTCCTTTATTTAAACTACTTTTGAAATTTGATGACTTTTCTTTTTGTCTAATATATTTATTTTTCAATAGCTATTTTTATTTCATTAGTCAATTATTTATTTTAGTTATAATTTAAATGAGCAAATACATAATACTCCTTATTTTTCATTATGTATTCTTTTTACTTCTTCCAGAACATTATCAAAGTCTAAACAGAAAGTTTTATCTTGAATTACCTTAAATTTTTTATAATATTCTTTAGCTATTTCTTCTGCTTTTTTTGAAGTGATATTTTCTTTATTTTTTAGTTTTGGGGGGCTTTCTGCTTTTATGAAAATGTCTAATATTTCTATCCAGTCGGTCATGGTTGTTGGATCGTTTTCTTTTGCTCTGATTTCTGCTAAATTTAGTAAATTATCTACTAATTGGTTTAATTTTTTTAGTTCGTTTTTATTTAAGTAGTTTTTTGAAATAACTGTGTTGCTCATTAATATTTTTTCATTTTTATTTTTATTGCTGGTTAATTTTATATTTGGGTTTTTGCTATCATTTCTTTTAGCTATTATTTCTTCTGCTGTATTGCCACTTGCTGCGTATATTAGTTTATTTTGAATTGTTTCAAAGAAATCCTTTGTAATCTTTGCATTTTTTTGATAATCGTAGCTTGTTATGTATAAATCTGTTATTTTTTGATCGAATCTTCTTTGGCTTGTTTTGATTTCGTTTATTTGTTCTAATAAATTTTCAAAGTAGTTTTTGTTGAATCTTCTTTCATTTTTTAATAGCTCATCGTCTAAAATGAAACCTTTTATTAAATATTCTTTTAATTTTTTAGTCGCCCAAATTCTGAAGTTTGTGGCTTCTTTAGAGTTCACTTTGTATCCTACTGAAATTATAACATCTAAATTATAAAAATTTGTGTTTCTTTCAACATTTCTATTTCCTTCTTTTTGAACTATTCGGAATTTCCTCATAGTTGAATTTTCATCTAATTCTTTTGTCTTAAAAATATTTTTTAAATGTTCATTTATTGTAGGAATCTTTACATTAAACATTTTTGCCATTGCTTTTTGTGTGGTCCATAGTGTTTCATTTTTTTGATCTATTATGACTTCTAAATTTACTGCACCTTCATCTCCAATATATAATAATGTTTTTGTTAAATTTACTTCTTTATTTTCCATTTATTTTCCTCTTCTTGTTATTCTTATTTAATTGTTCTTGATATTTCTTAGCATCTTCGTATATTTCTTTAACTGATATTCTTTCAAATAAATCTCTTTGCCACTTGCTGTAATCAAAATTATTTATTTTAGTTAATTATTAATCTCCATATAGCGATTAAAATTAATGCAATTAATATTATTAGCTTTTAATTCATTGTAAAGTCCAAAATCTGCAGTTATTACTCCATAGTTTTGTTTTTTTGAAAGTTCTTTTATTCCCATATCTGCAACACCTAAATGTTTAAATTTTTTATCTTTAATTAATTTTTGAATATCGATAAATTTTTCATCTAATAAATTTTCATTGATTAAATATTCCATACATTCAAATAGTTTTTTCCTATAATACTTATGTTTATTTAAATTACTAATTTCAGTTAATATATGTGGAGTTGTTTTAATATCATTAAATTCTTTTACTATTTTTTTTAAAGTTTCAAAATCTTTTTTTGTGAATTTTTTAGTTGCTTTAATTTTTTCAATTGTATTAATATTATTTAATCCTGCAAGAAATAATAAAAATAATTCTGTATCTAAAATTATTTTATTAGTATTTTGGATGAATTCATCAATTTCACTCATCATCATAGGTTCTCCATATTTTCATTTTTTCAACTTCTCCATTTGTAGAGTCAACAATGAAGGTTTTATATTTTCTTATAGCTTTAGGTTCAAGAAAAGATTTAAATGTTCCTTCTGCTTGTGTCATTGGGTTTGGTTCATCCCAACCTAAAGTAATGATAAATTTATTCATAGAGTCATCAATTTCGAATTCTTCAACATTTAAATGACTTATTTTTTCATTATCATAAATTTTTTTAAAGAAATTTTTTGCTTTTTGTATTGCATCTTTGTATTGATTAATACGACTTTCATTTATTTTTTTCGTCATTTTTAACCTCTATTAAATTCTATTCATGAAATATATTTATTTTTTTAATAATTTAGATGAAATAGCAACTGATTTTTTATGTTTTTTGTCTAATAGATGATTTCTATTTTCAATAGCTATTTCTATTTCTTTATTTAGGTTAATTAAGAAATTTAAATCTATATTTTCAATAATAGCTGTTTTTTTGCCATTATCTAATCGTGCAAACCAGCTAAAATTGTCTTTTCTTTTATTGTATTCTATATTATTTATTCCTGCAACATATCTTTGAAATGGTTCTTCTAATTCTTTTTGAATCATTTTTCTAATTAACGTTGATGGTTTTGTGCCTTTTCTATTGCAGTAATCAATAAATCGTGTGTAATCTTCCCTTGTTAGTTTTGAAGAGATTGATTTATATTCACTCATAAATTATAATATTGTTTTTATTATATTTAAATCTTTTGGTAAACCTATGTTGACTTTATTAAAAACTAATTTTTATATAGTCGAACACCTAATTTTTAACATAGATTTATATAGTATTATGAGATAATATTATTATATGGAAAATAAGTCTAAAGTGTTAGTAATAGAGCATGTTACTAAAGAAAAGCTCGATGAACATGTTACTAAGCTGGAAAAAGTAGTAAAAAAAGTTAATAGATTACATTTTATTCAGTTGTTGTATGAAGGATTTTCTGTGCGAAAAGCATCATCAATTTTAGGAATTCCTGTGAAAACAGGATATAATTGGTTGAAAAAATGGAATGAAGAAGGAATAGATGGTTTAAGTCATAAACAAGGTGCAGGTAGACCTTCATTTTTATCAGAAGATCAGTTGAAAGAAGTTGATGAGTATATTTCAAGTCATGATAATTTAGGAACATCAGATGTTCATTATT
>JAISIT010000254.1 GCA_031261915.1 Candidatus Methanoflexus mossambicus | reverse complement strand
TCTGATAAAGTAGCACCTTCTTTTTCTGCTTCTATTTCAATTTCTTTTAAAAAATAATCCTCAAAATTCAATTTTGTTTCAGCAAGACCCATAATTTCACCTATAATATCATCTTTATTATTTAATTTATAAATAATACTATAAATAAATTTTTTTAAACTCCCAGTTGAATTTTACATAGCCAAAAAGATTTAAACAAAAAACATCTGAATCTTAAATTAAGTTTCATATTCTTTTAAAGCTTGATTTAATGATTTAAATTTACATTTCAAATCTCGTCCTTTAAATGCAATGGTTAATATTACCACATTTCTATTTTGATAAGGTTTATAATATCCTTTTTCAATTATTTGATTTCCAGCTATTTTTAATAGCTCATCAAAGGATATATTTTCATCTTCACTATATTTAAACTCCATAATAAGAAATAAATCATTTTGTCTTAAAATAAGATCCAATCTCCCTTTAATACTCATTATTTCGCTTTCAACATCAAAACCCATTAATGCAATAGCTATAAATAGAATAGCTTTTAAAAAGTCTTCAAATAATCGTTTAATATTTCCCCAAAGCATGTTAGGAATTTTAGAAAATAATGTTTCAAAGGATTTTTGAATTTTCTCATCATCTTTCATGTAAATTGCATTTAAAATATTTTTAGTTAATGGAATAATATTTTTTGTTTTAATACTAGTTAAAACATTTAAAAGATAAATATAAAATGATGATTCGACTTCACTGTTTGGAATACCAGTTATATAAATTGGAGTTTTAAGAGGGTTTTCTATTGTTTGCTTAATAGTCAAATAACCAGTTTGAAGCAAAATTGTAGCAAAATCCATATCATCTAATTCAAAATTAGGAAATGATCCTTTGAATTCTGATTTTTTCTTAGCTAAAACTTCTAAATCAATATTGGTATTTTTAATTAAATCTTTTAATAATTTAGGAGTTCCAGTATCTGCCCAATAGTTTGCAAATATTTTTGTATCAAATAATTTAAGAATAGATGTAGGATTATACACTAAATTTTTTCCATCCCATGAGTAACCATTGTAACAATCTTTAATTCTTTTTAATACTTTTTCTTTAGATACTACTCCATTATTCATGATTTTAAGAATATACTCATCGAAATTATCTTCAATATCTCTTTGAGTATAACCACAAATAGTTGTATATTTTGGATGAATTGTAATATCATCTAAATGATTTAAATCAGAGAAAATACTTATCTTTGAGAACTTAGTTACTCCAGTTATAAATAAAAACCTTAAATACTCATCATTAGCTTTTAAAATTGAATAAAAACTCCTTAAAACATCCCTATTCTTTTGGGCTAAATCAATATCATCAAGATGAGATATGATTGGTTTATCATATTCATCAATTAAAATAGCTATTTTGCCGTCTTTTTTATAAATTTCTTCAATTAATTCTTTAAATCTTAAATTTAAAGTTTTACTTTTAAGTGTAATTTTAAATCTCTTTGCAAATATATTAATTAAATCATATAATGAATCTTTTAATGCCTGAGGGTCATCATGTTCAGTATTACTTAAATCTAAGCGAATAACTGGATATTTTTCCTCCCAATTCCATTTATCATAAATAAATAATCCTTTAAAAAGCTCTTTATTTCCTTTAAACAATTCTTCCATTGTAGAAATAAGAAGAGACTTTCCAAAACGACGAGGACGAGATAAAAAATAAATTTCCCCGTTATTTATCAAATTATAAATATCTTCAGTTTTATCAATATAAATATAATTATTCTCTCTAATTTTTGAAAATGTTTGAATTCCCTTTGGTAATTTTTTCATAAAACCACATAACTTTTAATTTAAATCTTATTCAACATTAAATATTATTTAAAATATTATTTAAAATATTAATAATTAATATTATATTCTTTATTATTTAAATATTTTTACAATCTATTTAAAAATTTAAATCTTTATGTTGATAATAGGTTATATTGCTAAATAATGTGGTTAAATTAATATTTCAAACCCACATTATCTTTATTTTTAAAAATATTATAAATATCATGTCTTATGTCATCTAATTTATCTAATAATACTTAAATGTATTCACTTACAAGATTATCAGATAATGATTCTTCAACTTCTTTGTTTGGAACATCCAAAATATAAGTATTACTTAAATTTACTTAAATTTACTTAAATTTACTTAAAGTTTATATTTTAATTTTAATTTAATACTATCTTTAAAAGATAAAAAAAATCAAAGAGTTTTTCTAACTTTAAAGAATAAACTTTCAAATAATATAAAATCAAAGAGTTTTTCTAACTTTAAAGAATAAACTTTCAAATAATATAAAATTAAAGAATTTATAAAAATTCTTAAAAATATGAATTATGAAAACACATTAACAAAGTCAATAATGTTCTAACCAATAATTCCAGTCTTTAATAGCTTCTATTGCTTCATCATTTGCATTAATTTCTTTTAAATCCTCAAAAGATACAAAAAATTCTTTTTTATCATTCCAATTAACTATTAAAGTATTAATTGAATAAGAATTATCTTTTAAATAGCTAACAGTTCCTGCAATATCAAATTCATCTAAAGAATCAATAACAGTTACAATTTCTCCAATTGGAATATCTGTAGAAGAATTATTAATAATTTTAGCTTTAAATGGAAATATTAATCTATCATCCATATAAGCTTCCCAAGCCCAAGAAATCTCCTCATCACCATAAGCATCACAAATGGGACCATCATCAATTCGTTTTTCTCTATTTAAATCTTTTTCCATTGTATCACCTTGAAAATCATTGCCAAAAATAATAAGATTTAAATCCAATTTTTAAATTTAAATTATCCATATATTTATAATCTTTAAATTATTTACTCTCTTTTTTAAGATATAAATAATTTTAGGAACTATCTAATATATAATAATGTATATAATTATACAAAATACAATAATATATAATAAAATACTAAATAATAAAATACTAAATAATAATATATAATATATAATAATACCATATAACAAATAATTAATATATAATAATTTATAATATATAATAATTTATAATAATAAAACATATAAAGAAATCTAATAGAATAATATAATTTAGTGTTTTAATGATAGTTTTAAATAAAAAAAATAAAATTTGGGAGCTTTATCCTATTGGTAGTCCTAAGGGTGCTTTAAATGAAATGAGAACCCCTAAATTTATAGGAAAATTAAAATTTAAAACAAATAGTCCTGATAATAGCTATAAATTAAGTCGTTTTACTGTTGTTAAAGATTTCGATGATGAAGAAGATAAGTTTTATCCTCCATCACAGGCAATTAAATTATTAAAAAGTCAAGCTGTTTTTATATCTTCTCATGATGAGAAAATAGAGGAATTTTTATCTTTAAATCATATAAAGTATAGATTAGCACGAATATGTAATCATTGTGTCTTTGATGGAAAAATTACAGTGATAAATTCAAAAAATAGCTATTTGTATCATAATCAAAAAATTTGTAAAAAATGTAGTTATGAGATTATTAAAGGAGAATTAAAACTTAATGGTATTGATAAGAAATTATTTAAACAATTTAAAAAAGTTCTTGATAAAACTGGAGATTTAAACAAAGTAATAGCTATTATAAATTCTAAATTTGATCCAGTTAAAAATCCTGATTTTACTTTATTTGATAAGGTGGGATTTAATAAAAGTAGTGAAAATGATAATGGTAATAAATTTCCTAAAATAGCTATTAATCGATTGAAAATTGATAATAAGTTTAAAAAAATCATTGATAAAAATAAAAATAGCTATTTACTTCCAATTCAATATTTAGCTATTAAAGAAGGGCTTCTTCAAAATGAAAGTTTACTTGTTGTATCAGCAACAGGAAGTGGAAAGACCCTTGTTGGAGAACTTGCTGGAATAAACAATTTACTTAAAGGAAATGGAAAGTTTATTTATTTAACTCCCTTGGTGGCTCTTGCAAATCAGAAATATCATGATTTTAAAAAAAAATATTCTTCTCTTGGATTGAAAGTAGCTATTAAGGTTGGAAAAAATAGAATCAAAGCTAAGGGAGAATTAAAAATAACTGATGGGGACATTTCAACTGGAGATATTATTGTTGGAACCTATGAAGGTGTTGATTTTACACTTAGATCTGGAAAATATAAGAATTTAGGTGATGTAGGAACTGTTTTAATTGATGAAATACACACACTTGATGACGATGAAAGAGGAATTCGTTTAAATGGATTAATTCGTAGAGTAATGAAATTATTCCCTAAATCTCAAATTATTGGATTATCTGCAACTATAAAAAATCAAAAACAAATAGCTAATGATTTTAATTTAAAATTAGTTGAATATGATAAGCGTCCTGTTCCATTAGAGAGACATTTAATTTTAGTTAAAAATACTATAATGAAAAATAATATTATTAAAAAATTAAGTATAAACGAGTTTAAAACTATCTCTTCTAAGGGTTTTAAAGGACAAACAATTGTTTTTACAAATTCTAGAAAAAAAACTCAGGAATTAGCAGAATTTTTAAAGAGAAAAAAAATTAAAGCCCGAGCTTATCATGCAGGATTGTCATATTATAAGAAAGAGAGAATTGAAAAGGATTTTGCTAAAGGAAAAATAGCTGTTGTAGTAACAACTGCTGCATTGGCTGCTGGTGTTGATTTTCCAGCATCACAAGTAATTTTTGATTCTTTATTAATGGGAAATAAATGGATTTCATCAAATGAATTCCATCAAATGCTTGGAAGAGCTGGAAGACCCACATATAATGATATTGGAAAGGTTTATCTTATTCCAGAAATTGGAAGAAATTTTGACGGAGAAAACGAAGAAGTTGTTGCATTAGACCTTTTAAATAGTGATGTTGATAATGTTAAAGTTGAATTCAACGAAGATTTTATTATAGAACAAATTTTAAGCGATATTTCATCATATTCGATTAATAATATCAATGATATTTATAAAGAGTATGATGATTATGGTTTTGACACTGAAATGTTACTTAATGAGCTATTTGAATATAAATTGATAAAATCAAATGTTGTTACAAATAATAATAATAATAATAATAATAA
>JAISIT010000252.1 GCA_031261915.1 Candidatus Methanoflexus mossambicus | reverse complement strand
ATATCTTTGTCTTTAAGTTCTCCTAAGTATTTGCTTATATGTTTGGAACTTATGTCTATATTTTGGGCGATTTCTGTAGGTATTTTAATCTCATCACCAATAAAACGAAGTATATTTTCCCTATGCTTAGATGATCTAACAAAGGATAGCTTTTCAATGGTTTTATCATTCATAAACTAATGATTTAAAGAAATAAGACTAAGTTTTTATACACTCTTTAACCACAATATATACACAAAATAGTATCCTTTAAATAATATTATTGTAATATATTATCATAATATATAACTCGTAATAATCATCACAAAATAATTTTTATTGAGAATGATTGATGAGGTATAAAAATTTCTCTGATATAGAAGATTAAAATTTAGAATAACAAGTATTGTGAAACCAAAGATAGTACTGTATAGTGTTAGAATATTAAAATTATGAGGTGTTTTTAAAATGGATGTTATTTCAGTTGAAGCAAAAATAATAGGACTCTTGAATATTAACGGAGTTGATTTCCCTGCTCTAGAATGTAGATTTTATAAAAGTACAAACAAAATTCAGATAGATTTTATCTTGCCTGATCAAAATATGGGGGATTATGAAGAAAAGATAAATAAAGTATTATGGAAAACATTGAAATTATGTCCATCCGTAAAATTAGAAAAAAATGGTCGTTTAATGATTATAGATTATAATGATATAAAAGAAAAAATTGATTAGATTAATCAATTGGAGTTATAATATAAAAAAATTTTGATTGTAGTTTTTAATTGCTGAAGAAAATTTATATTAGTGTGTAGCTATTCCAACAACTGTTCAACACATTTTAAATAGCTACATAAATGGTTATAAAAAAATTAAATTAATTAAGAGTCATCTGAATCAAGTTAAGTCTTATAGGAGATAATATAGATGAACATGAAAGCGTTAATAATAGCTATAATAATTAATATACCAATATTTTTTTTATTTACCCCAATTTTGAATGTCTTTATAAGTAATGGTATTTAGTACCTGTTATTTATATGAGGGTGGGATGGGTGTGGGTATGGTTAATAGCTCTTGGAACCACATTATTTGTAATCTATAAAGTAGCTAGTATAGCTGATGACAAAAATTATTTATAAATAAGATACTAGGTGAAAATAATGAGATATGAGAATGTTTCAGACTCTGAAGAATTAAATTTCAGAGTAAACCAATATATAAACGATGGATATAAAGTAGAATTCAAAGACGAAAAACAAGCCACAGTTGTTAAAAGTAAATTCAGTGTAGGAATATTTATTCTTCTATTGATTTTAATTATAATAGGAGGATTAATTTATTTAGCTATTAGATATGGTAAAAAGGATATAGTGGTTATCCAAGTAAAGGGCACTTCAAATCAGCAACAATATACATTACCACAAACAGAAAACATTGAATGTTCAAAATGCGGATATAAAAATGAAAGTGCCTCAAAATTCTGTCTAAGTTGTGGCAATGACTTAACAATGAAAAATGAAGAACAGACTATTGGTTCAAAAACCTGTCCAAAATGTGGTGAAAAAAATTTAGAAGATTCAAAATTTTGCTCAGGCTGTGGAACAGAACTAAAACCAGATTATCATTCAACTTTTAAAAAATAGTGGAGATTTTATAATGTCTAAGTTTTGTAATCATTGTGGAACAGAAAATATGGATAATACAGAATTCTGTACAAAATGTGGAAATAAAATGCCTAAAATTTTTAGAGATGGGTTGAAAAATAAAAATATTTTAAAAATAGGAATTATAGCAGGAATTATACTACAAACATTACTTTTAATAACTCCTATTTCCTTTATTAATATTATAATTTGCATTGTGGGGATTGTATTTACTTTAAAGAATAATATTCAAGCAGGGATAATATGTTCATTTATTGGTTGTTTTATGGGTTTAATGACTCCATTATTCTTTTTTGGAATGTTTCGCTTTGTTGAAATTCATATAATAAGTGTTATTCTTTTTATAATATATTTTATTGGATTATATTATTCTCAAAAAAATTATAAACTTGGAGGAATAATGATAATTTTGTCTTCTTTAGTTATTACTACTATAAGCTTGTATAGTTACAGTTTTATATATTATTTATCATATGTTCTTTATTTTTTCAATCTTGATTATTATGGTCTTGATTTTTTCATATTATTAGTCATGGGAGTTATGTTAGTGTGCGGAATTTTAACATTTAAAAATGTTGAAAAAATACCAATTTTGAATAAATAAAATATAGTTCCATAAAAAAGATATTTTTTAGAGAGATTATTATGAATAATAAATTAGGTGAAAAATTTTGTACTAATTGTGGAGCAAAAAACGAAGCTTCTAATAAAAATTGTACTAATTGTGGCACTCCGCTGAAACAAATCAAAACTAAAGATAGAAAACACTGTATATATTGTGGAATTGAATTACAAAATAATGAAAAAGACACATGTCCTAATTGTGAAAATAAAGCTAAAACTATAGAAAATAGGGAGAAAAACAAAAAACTTATAAAAGAAAAGCTGAAATTTTTAGGGAAACATAAAATAAAAATATTTGCTTTGATTTTAATCACCATTATACCTATTTCAACTTTTTATTACCTTACATATATTTATGTTGCCAATGAAGAATTTTATGATGCTTCACAAGAAATTTTTTCCCCCATTGTTGATATTCAAAGAAGTATAACTCAGCAAGTAATAGGAAATGACATGTTTTCAGGTGCTACTAGCTTTGGATATCATGAACCTGATGTTGAACTGAAAAATTTGGATACAAGTTATGAAAATCTAAAAAAAGAAAAAAAGGCATTAAAAACAATAATTCAAAAACTAGCAAAAACGGCAGAATCTGACGAGGAAAAAGAATTTGTGAATTTATTAAAAAAACAATATTCTTCTTTAAACTCTTTAATAGACAATATAAAAGAAGTTCGTGATAGTAATTACGCTAAAAAAATAAGTTATGATAAGATGCATAATTTTATGATGGACACAAAAGAAGTTTATGAATTTTTGAAAACTCATGAATCTTTTGTCAGTAGATATGATCTTGAAGAGTTAGAAAATCAATTTGGAGCAGTTGTAACAGGAACATGGCCATCATCATCTGGTGAATCAGTATATGCCTACTTAAGCATAATTTTATAAAAAACTAAAAAAATAAAATTAAAATAATCTGAAAAGAGAGGTATGTAATCGAATTTGGAGTTCATAAAAAAATAAAGGAAGTGAGATATTTTGCCAAAATATTGTTCTAAGTGTGGAAAAGAGAATGATGATAATTCTACTTTTTGTAGAGGTTGTGGGGAAAGGTTATCGGGGATTCATTCAAAATCTGGTAATGATAGTGGTTTTGCGAGTGGGAACAATAAAATTTTAATTGGTTTTGTTGTATTATTGTTAATTGTTGTTGCTATTATTGGAACTTATGCTTATGCTACAATGAATGATAATGATTCTGATACAAATGGTGATAATTCCATTGGGAAGGGTTCTGATAGTTCTGTTAGTGATGTTTCTAGTGTGAATACGAAATCTTGGCATAAATTAGATTCATTTAGTGGTGTTGGTGATTATGAAATTACTTTTAATAATAATGGAGGTAATAGAATAAAGGTTGTTTCATCAGCTATGCCTCTAAAGAACTATGCTGATAACTTTATGTATACTGCTGTTAGTAATAATGGTTATACTGTGGGTTCTTCTGATTTGTCTTGGAATAGTAGTAATGCAGTAGCTACAAAATCAGATTCTATTGAATTTACAGGACCTGGGACATATTATATTTATGTATCTGCTTATGAATTGCAATATTGGAACTTGGAAATTTATGAATATTATTGACTTTTTAGAATGACATGGTACCTAAAATAATGAAGAGATGGAAAAAATGGAATTAGGACATTTTTCCTTGTGAAAATTTAATTCATTCAGAATTGTTGATAAAAAAGGAGTATGTAAAATAATTATTAATTGGTGTTTTAGAAGTGATGATGTTGGTGATTGTCATTAATAGAAATTTATCAAAATAGCTATTTATTCGATTTTAATTCCTTTTAAATAAGTACTAGTAGCTTCTGTAATTTTAACATCCACAAATGTTCCAATTTTAGCATTGTCTACAACGATAGGAAGATAGTTATCTGATTTTCCAATGAATCCTCCTTTTGATCCTTTTTCCACAATTAAAGTTTTTTGAATAGTCCCAATTAATTCTTTATTTTCCTCTTCAGTTATTTTATTTTTGATTTGGGTTAATTCTTTTGAACGCTTTTTCATAATTTCATGAGGAATTTCATCAAGTAATGAAGAAATAGCTCCTTCCCTATGTTTATATTTAGAAAG
>JAISIT010000246.1 GCA_031261915.1 Candidatus Methanoflexus mossambicus | reverse complement strand
AGATAAAAATAAATAAAAATAGATAAAAATAAATAAAAATAGATAAAAATAAATAAAAATAGATAAAAATAAATAAAAATAGATAAAAATAAATAAAAATAGATAAAAATAAATAAAATGTTAAAAAATCGATTTTTAACCATGTTTTTTATTATATTCTAAGATTAACATTGTAATGTCATCAAATTGAGGATTATTTCCCTCAAAATCTTTTAAAGAATTTTTAATATCATTTAAAGTATCTTCAATTTTTAAATTAAAATTCAAATTATTTTTAAGACGATTAAAACCATAAAACTCTTCTTTCTCATTCATATCTTCAGTTACACCGTCAGTATATAAAAATAGCTTATCCCCATTATTTAAATAAATAGAATTTTCTTCATAGGACATATCTTCCATTCCACCCAATATAAATCCACAAGGAGATATTAATTCATTTAAATTACCATTTTTATTTTTTAACAACGGTAAATTGTGTCCAGCATTAACAAACCTAAATTCTCCAGTAGATATTGTTAATAAACCCATCCATGCAGTAGCAAACATGTTCTCATCATTGTTTTCACAAAGAATATTATTAACTTTTTCAAAAATTTGAGAAACTTTAGTTTCATTAATCTTTTGAGCAAATGTTTGAGTTTTTATTAAAGTTTTTGTAATCATCATAAATAATGCTGCAGGCATTCCTTTTCCAGAAATATCTGCAATTACCACTGCCAAATGATCATCATCAACTAAAAAAAAATCATAAAAATCACCACCCACCTCTTTTGCAGGAATAGACATTGCGTAAATATCAAATTCATTTCTATTTGGATATGGAGGGAAAATTTTAGGCAATAACGAAGATTGTATTTTTTTAGCAATATTTAATTCCGTATTAATTCTTTCTTTTTCAGCAGTTTCTTTTTCTAATATACTCATTAAATCATATATATTTTTAATAAGATTTTCAAAAGAATTTGCTAAAATTCCAACTTCTGTTTTATTATTTGAAAAATTATGTATCTCAGAAATTATTTCTAAGGGAATATCTCGATTATAATCTTTTTTGATATATTTTTTAGCAATTTTTGATAATGATTCTATTGGATAAGCTATTCTATTTTCTAAAATCCTTAAAAAGAGTATTGCAGAGATATAAAATATAAAAAGAATAATTGAGATATTAAATAAAAATTTAATCCAAAAATAAATGGAATTATCAGCATAAAAAGTATTGTATGTCAATGAAGTCACACATAAAACAATTGCAAGAATCATACCCATTATCATAAATACAGAAATTAATCTTTCAATAACTGAAATTTTTAATTCATTATTTTTTGAAGTTATTTGAGAAGTAATTGGGGAAGTAATAGGTTTGAATGCGAATAAAATTATACATAAATAAAATAAAATCCCTAAAATCCAACTAAAACTATTCAAATCATTATACACAGAATAAAATGCATAAAAAATTCCAATTATACTTGCCAAAATAAGAAATGAATCAAAAAATTTAGGAGAAATAATTATTTTTTTTGAAATTTTTGGTTTATAAATTGGAATATTAAAAAATTTAGCAAGAATTAATATAACTATTCCTATAGACATAGCAAAATTAAAATCATTAAATTGAATAACTAAAGTCGTAAAAGAAATAAAATTTGCAATATTGCTAAAATCAAGCAAAAATCCTAATAGTCCTGTTGTTAATAAAGAAACAAAAAATAAAATAACCACATATTTAATTAAATTATTTACAGAATTAAGTCTTGGAAGATTATCTCCATCACTTATTTTAAATGTATACCAAAATTTATAAAACATATATCCAAATAAAAACTGAACTAAAAAACCTATTATCATTGTTTCTATCGAGGATCCATCTATATAATCACATAATAAATTTCCAGTAGCCACTCCAAAAGCACCATATGGGCCAAATAGTAGACCAAAAACTATGGGTAAAGCTGCTGCAGGTCTAATTTGAGTTCCTGGAGCTATAGCTAAAAATTCTTGAAATGGTAATTCTAACAACACGAAAATTAAAGTAATACCCAATATTGTTAAAATCTTAGATTTCCAAGTTTTCAAATTAAATATATTAAAATTCATTCAATTACACTCTTAAATTAAAAATATTAAAGTAAAACAAAATATTAAAGTAAAACAAAAATAATCTTTAAATTATGCTCTAATCTTCCCATACTCTTTTGTTAATAAACTTTCTCACAAATCAATAATACAATTATTAAATATTTTTTAATATTCCAACATATAATATTTTAACATTTAATATTTTTTTCCAAAGTTAAAATATTTTTTCCATTTTCATATTTATATTCAATTTTATCAACATTTTTTTTAACCAATAAAATTCCAAGACCACCTATTTCTCTGTTATCTATATCCATTGAAATATTTGGATCTTCATGTTTTAATGGATTAAATTGAATTCCATCATCTTTAAATATTATTATAACCTTTAAAGGATTATTTTTTAATTCTATCCCTACAAAAATCCTATTTTGTGTAGAATTATCTTTTAAATCATCAGTAAAAGCATAATTAACAATATTAATAAAAATTTCCTCAATTACAAGTTCTAATTGCATTTGTATTGGTAGTGAAAGATTAATTTGACTTAAATTATCATTTAAAAAATTTAATAATCTATCCAACTCCTGAGAATTTGCGGATAAAAAAATTTCTGCCAAATTATTAACCTCCCTAAATTATTAATATCAATAATAAATACTATCTATTTAAATACTATCTATTTAAATAATATTTATTTAAATAATATCTATTTAAGTAAATAAAATAAAAATTAATACTAATTAATTAAAATTGCGATTAAATTACTATAATTCATAGTTTAAAATTTTAATAGGATCAATATTAACTGGAATAATATTATTTGAATTTTCAAATGAACAAATAGCTAAAAGATATTTATTTTCTATTTCAAACAATGCAAATTTATGTGATTTACCTAAAATATGTATGTTATCATTATCAATTGTATCAACATCAAAAATAAATGATTTCAAGTTTTCATTAAGTCCAAAACCTATATTTTTAAGATAACTTTCTTTTAAAACCCAGAATTTAAAAAAAGAATATTTTTGATTAGTATGATTAAGTATATATTCATACTCTTTTTCATGAAAATATTTCTTAGCTATTTTTAAATCAAATTTATCAGAAATAAACTCAATATCCACACCAATTGGAAATTTAGAAACCCCACATACCACATAATCACCACTATGAGATATATTAAAGTGAATATTAGGATAATCCACCAAATAGGGTTTTCCATAATCATTTACATTATAAGTAGGATTTTTAATATTATACTTAGTTTTAAGAACATAATTTAATAAAAGTTCTCCACCAGCAGAAAGCTTTTTATCCTTTAGAAAAACAAAGTTATCTATTTTTTTCAATCTATCATCTGAGATTAGATGTAATATTTTACCAATATCTAATTTAGATACATTCATAATATATAACAACATAAGTCCATTAAACTAAATTAAACTAAATCAAACTAAATCAAAAAGTAACCATTATAAAATAGCATTAGTATTTAATTTCATTATTTAATTGTTAAAACCCTTTCAAATCCAGTGCTATCAAAAATTTCCATTATCATATCATTTGGATTTATTATAATCATATCCCCTTGCTTATTCATTATTTTTTGCAATGAAAGAATTACACGAAGTCCAGCACTTGAAATATAATTTAATTCTTTAAAATCTAATGTAAGTTGACTAATTTCATTAATATTCTCATTTATTTCTTTTTCGAATTCTGGAGATGTATTTGTATCTAATCTACCAATAAGTTCAACAATTAATTTATTTCCATCTATTTTTTTCTTAATTTCCATTTAATCATCTCAAAATAATTAATTAAATATATTACGTTTAAAAACATTAATTTTAAATAAGACATTAATTTTAAATAAGACATTAATTTTTAAATAAATTTATTAACTTTACTTTTATTTATAATTATTTATTGATATAATAACATAAGTAAAAATATATATAATATATATATATATATTCTTTTAATAATTTAAAAATATTTTGTTATTTATTTCTATAAAAATGCTTATCAATAGAACAAAATAAAATATAAACAAAAATAAAATCAAGAGTATCAACGTTTAAGAGTAATTACTGTGCTATTTAATCCTAAAACTCTTGCATAACTTATACTTTCTGAAATCTTTTTTAAAACATCTATATTTGTAAATGCAATAGAATCATCCTCCGAAGAGTATTCTGTAGGATCAAATTCAATACCAGAATCTTTAAAAGATAAAATAACTTCATTTACTCCAATTTTCACCAAAATATCTATAAACTCTAGAGAGCTATTTTTATCCTTTATTTTGGATTCATCAATCTTATTCATTTTATCATTTATAAATCCATTATTATACTCTATAGTATTTACCATCATTTCTTCAAAAGCAAGACCTAAATACATAGATGTTTTTTCATCCAATCCATTTTCACGAGAAAAATTAATTAAATCCTCAGATACTTTGACTACATCTTTAGAAGATGATTTAACAGTTAAATCAAAGGATTTAACATCTTCATCTTGTTCTAATAATAAAATTCCATTAAATTTATTTTTTGACGTTTTAGAAATAATTTTTGTAAAAATAATAATTAATGCAATAGTTATAACCTCTGTTACTAAAAATGCTAACCAAATTCCAACACCACCAAACAAATAGCTAAAAATATAAACCAATGGAACAATTAAAACTAAACCTTCAAATGCTGAAATAAAAAAGGAGAGTTTATTTCTCATTATTGTTTGAGTGTAAAATAACATTATAAAACTAATAGCTACACCACAAAAAGAAAGTGAAAACAATCGTAATGCTTCACTTGCAACTACAAGATCAATAGAGCTTTTAATACCATATAATTGAGCAATTAAATCTGGGAATAACAATATAACAATCATGAAAACTAATGAAAAGCCAACAGCTATAATGACTGAACGTTTCATTATAAATTTGATTCCATTGTTATCTTTTTCACCATATAAAACTGCTACAATTGGTGAAAATGATTCACAAACTCCAGAAATTACAATAGAAACTATTAACAACATATCAAAACAAAGTGAAACTGCAACAGCTCCAGGGTTTCCTAAAACAATTAGAACTAATGAATTAATAAAAAATATTTTTAAAAACATGAAAATTTGCCCAGAAGCAGGTGAAAGACCAGATATAATTATCTCTTTTAATATCTGGAATTTATGACTTAAGTTAGTAGAAAATTTAGTAACTCTATCCTTAGAAATTAAATATTTAACAACAAAAATCATTCCCACAGCATAACCAATCACAGTAGACAAACTTCCACCAGCTATTCCCATATTAAGGAATTTTATAAGAATTATGTCAAATATAACATTAACAACATTGGCAACTATGAAAACTAAAGTAGCAGTATTAGGTTTACCCTCAGCACGAATAAAATAGCTAAAACCTAATGGTAATAACATGAAAGGTGCCCCTAAAAGTAAAAATTCAAGATAATTTTCAACCAGAGGAAGTAAACTTTGATTACCTTGCACAAGAAGGTTAGATAAGTCGCCTAAAAATAAATTTCCAACAATAGCTATTAAAATTGATATTACAAGTAATGAAATAATGGATACCGTGAATATTTGTTTCGATTTTTCCATATTTCTATTTGCTTTTGAAATTGTAGCCATTGTAGATCCTCCAAAACCTAAAGTCATCTCAATAGCAGTATAAATTATAGTTATAGGAACACATAAAACTGTAGCAGCAAGAGCATTAGATCCTAAAAGATTCCCAATTATTAATGAATCACATATCGAACTCAAATTCAAAGAAGCCGTTAAAAATAAAGTAGGCCAAAAAAACTGCCTAAACTTTGAATTCAATAGATTATACTTTCGTTCAAACATTATTTTTACTCTCAAATAATTTAAAACAGAGTTTTAGAAACAAACTTTAAAAACAAACTTTTAGAAAAAGTTTGATCAAAATATAACATATATCATTATTAAAATTAAAATTATTAAAATTAAAATTATTAAAATTAAAATTATTAAAATTAAAATTATTAAAATTAAAGAAATTTAAAATATTATTATTAAAA
>JAISIT010000241.1 GCA_031261915.1 Candidatus Methanoflexus mossambicus | reverse complement strand
TTTTTAACCCAATTATAACCTGTTCGTTCAGGAATATTTAATATTTTACAAGTTTTTTTAACACTATTAGTTTTATACATCTGTTGTATAAATTGCAACCTATTAACATTCTTAGCAATCATCTTACCCTCACGAATCAATTCATTTAACACTTCTGGAGTAACATGCCTTTTAACTTTATAATTAACATCAGAATCCATGAATAATACTATATAACTCATAGTATATAAATATTGCTAAAAAATATGTGTTAAACTATAAATTATATGAATTCAAAATATTATAGTTCATTAAAATCTTTAAATGCATCGCCTAAGGATTTTATTTCGCATTTGACCTCTCTTGATTTGAATGCTACTGATAGTAGGAATACTTTTTTGTTTTGGTATGGTTTATAGTATTCTTTTTTTATAATTTGATTGAAAGCATCATTTATCATTTCATCTAAGGAATCTGTTAGGGAGAATTTGAATTCTGTTATTAACACCATTTCTTTATGTTTTAGTATTGCATCTAATCTTCCTTTTATTGTCATTACTTCACTTGTTATGTCAAAACCTAATAGTTGTAGACATGATATGAATAGTATTTTATAGTTTGCTTCGTATTCTTTTTTAATTTCGCCCCATAACATGTTTGGGATTTTATGGAGCAATATTTCAAAGTTTCTTTGAAGTTTTTGACTATCTAATGAAATAATACTTTTGAATATTTCTTTTGTCATTTGAGGAATATTTTCTGAATTATTATTTGTGTAATATCCCATAATATAATTAAATAGCGATTGTTTAACTTCATAATTTGGAATAGCTATTCTATATTCTGCTTCTTCATTATTTAAAATTTCTTCTTTAATAGTTAAATATCCACTTTGTAAGAGAATTGTTTTGAAATCTAAATTATTTAAATCAAAATTAGGGAAAGAACCTGAAATAATTGAATTTTCATCAATTAAAACATCAATATCTATAGAATCTCTTTTAAGTAAACTAATTAATAATTTAGGTGTTCCACTTTCAAACCAGTAATTAGAAAATTTTCCATTTTCAAAAAAATTTAAAAGAGTGTATGGATTATACAAGAAATTTTTTCCATCCCAACTATATCCATCATACCAATATTTCATCTTATTTAAAAAATCTTCTTTATTTAAATTATTGATTTTCATATTTTTCTTAATATAATAATCAAATTCTTTTAAATCGTCTTGTGTGTATCCACAAATTGTTGCATAATCTGGTGTGGTTGTTATATCATTGAAGTTATTTGCATCGGAGAATATGCTTGTTTTTGAGAATTTGCTTACTCCTGTTACAAAAACAAACCTTAAATATTCTTCACTGGATTTTAGAATTTGGAATAAATCTCTTATTATTTCTTGATTTGGTTTAGCTATTTTAATATCATTAATATAATCTGTTATTGGTTTATCATATTCATCTATTAAAACTACGACTTCTTTATTTTTAATTTTATGTATTTTTTCAATTAAATCTTTAAAATTGTATTTGACATCGTCATCATCTAAATTAAAATTATATGAATTAGCTATTTTGTTAAATTCTTTATTTAAATATTTTTTAAATGTTTCCGCTGTCGTATAAGAGATATTAGAAAAATCAAGCCGAATTATAGGATATTTATTATTTTCATCCATTTTATCATGAATAAATAATCCTTTGAATAATTCTTTGTTTCCTGTGAAGTATTCTTTTAATGTTGAAATAAATAATGATTTACCAAATCTTCTTGGGCGTGAGAGAAAGAAATATATTTTTTCGCTTTTAATTAATTTATAAATAGATTCTGTTTTATCAATGTAAATCATGTTCTTTTTGATTATGTTTGAAAATACAGATACCGATGTGGGTAATAATTTCATTTCTACTACCTCGATGATGAATATATTATTAATGTTTATTACTTTAAAACTATTTTAAAAATTTTTATTACTTAAAAATAATTAATTTCGGATTATAATTTTATTTATTATTAAATATTTTTTGTTTTTTATAATATATATAAATTATATGAAATTATAAACTTCTCGAAAACATCATATTTATATAATATGGCTTCCCATATCATATATTACAATAATTTTTTGGAAGTGAAATATTATGGAATTTAAAAAAGCTACCTATACTCTACCAATTGAAGCGATTAATCAAATTAGTACTCTCTCTAAAAGAACTGGAAAATCTAAATCTGGAATTATTGCAGAATTAATAATGAATACTGAAACTGATTATGATAAGATTGTTAATATGAGTGTTAAACTTGAAAGTAGTGAAAAAGTTTCTTTAGAAGAAATGATGGGAGCTATTAAAACTGGAAATGAATTTGATCCAGTAGAAATTAGAAATAAAACATTTTTAGATAGAGTTGATTAAATGAAATTTTTAGAACCAAGTTTTTTGATTAGTTTCTATCATGAAAAAAGTAAAAAACATAAAAAATCTAAAAAAATTTTTAAAACCTTAAACAAGCAAGATTTAGTAATATCTTATATGGTAATTGCAGAAGTTCTAACTGTCCTTAGAAAAATAAAAACCAGAGATGAACTTGTTAAAAAAGCATATAATAGTATGATTGATGATTTAATTGTTTTAGATGATACTTCATATTATGAACAAGCATTTCAAAAGTCTTTAACTAATAAAATAGGTTTTTTTGATAATTTATATTATATTTTAATGAAAGATTTAAAAATTAAGGAAATAATTAGTTTTGACCATAATTTTGATATTTTTGAAGATATTAAAATACTATGTTAATTTGAAATAAACATTTTTAATCTTATAACACCTTATTTTTTTTTATTTTTTTGTTTCTAAACTTTATTTCATTCTATTTATTAATTATTTAAAAATAAGTATTTACAATACCATTTGTATTTTTAAAATCAAAGATTCTATTGTTTCACTTAAGCAATCTAATAATTCAATATCTACAATATCTGCCGTGTCTTTTTTAGTGTGGGTTAAAAATATGGTATTTTCAAACATATCACTTGATGTTATTGCGATACATGGAATATTTTGAAATACAAAGATTGTATGGTCTCCAGAATACCATGGACCACCTTCCATCAAATCAAAATCATTAATCAATATTGCTTTTTTATCTTCATCAAAATTAAAAAATGAAAACATATTTTTCGATCCAATATGGCATAGAGCATCCATATTTATCATTGCTTTGATTTTATAATTATTTGTTTGTAGATACTTTAAATATTCCAATTCTCCAGGTGCTTCTGGACTTTCTTCACCATTAAATGGAACAAATTCAATTGTATATTCATATTCTTTACTATCCATTAATGTGGCAAGAAGATATAGAACATAAAGTCCTGTCGCATTATCAATAGCTCCTGGAGTGCCATATTTACTGTCCATATGGGCAGTAATTAAAATTATCTCTTCTTTTTTTCCATTTTTTCTAAAAATCAATTGTTCTGAACTTGTTTTTTTAACAGATGAATTAATTTTTAGAAAAACTTCTGTATTAATATCCAAATCATCAATATTGGAAGTGTATGCTGTTGGAATTTTCAAATTGACATCTTCAAAAATGGGAAAAGGATTTAAACCAGATGATGGGTCTTGATTAGAAAGAGTAACAATAGCTTTAGGATTTATATTTTCTAACAAATCATATATTTCTTTATCTTCATCAGGAAAGTAAAATGGATAGTTTTTTGGCATTAAACTATTTTTTGTCAGCTCATCCTCAAAAATCAAAATGCCATCAAAGCCATTTATTATTTTCAATTCTTTTCTATTTGAAACCACTTTCAGCTCATATTCTCCACAACATTCCTGTGAAAATGGACTTGGAAAAATGTGTATTTTATCGTTATTTTGTTTAATATATGATTCATAATACTCCCACAACATACATTCAAATGGTAAGCTTATTAAATCATAATTTAATTTATTAAATTCATTTTTTAAGATTTTTAAGATCTTAGTGTTATTATTAGAACCCACAGGTCGTTCAATAGAAAAATCTTTATAATTCATAACATTATTATATCTAATATCTGATTTAAATAGTTATTTTACAATATATCTTATTAGTTATTAAATATTATTAGTTATTAAATATTATTAGTTATTAAATATTATTAGTTATTACAATATCATTAAATACTATAAATTATAAAAATAAAATAAAAAATATATCAATCATAATATTAAATATTAAATATTAAATTATAATCCAATAAGTCATTAATTTAAGTTAATTTTGAAAATAATTGAATGCATAGCTAAATAAAATAAATAAAACTAAAATAAATAAAAATAAAATAAATAAAATAATATCGGTGCTAAAATGGCTAAAGATGAAAAAATTAAAGAAAAAGAAAATAAGATATTAAATATGGTTGAATCTTTTTGTGATGAACATATAAATGACGAATATAAAGAACTTTCTACGAATTTAGTTAAAAAAATGGGTAGAAAACATGATGTTCCTTTTAAGAGAGGAAAATTGGAAATATGGGCAAGTGCAGCTATATATGCTATTGGACAAATGAATTTCTTATTTGATAACTCTTTTGAACCTTATGTTACTCCTGATGAAATATGTGATTATTTTAAAACTAAAAAATCAACAGTTGGAGATAAAGCCAGAAAAATTCGTGATATGTTTAATATGAACTATTATGATGCAGAATTTTCAACGGAAGATATGAAAAACAATAATCCCTATGATAAGTTTGTAATGGATGATAGTGGTTTTATAATGCCAAAATCTCTTTTTGATAAAGATGAAGAAGAATATACTACTATGTTGGACTTAATGAATATTGACAACGAAGATTTAAGTGAAGAAGAGTTATTAAAAAAAATGCTAAAAGAATTAGAAGAACAAAAGGGAGAAAAATTAACTACTGAAGAAATAGAAAAAGCTGAAGAATTTCTTTTAAATCCTATTCCTATAGATATTGTTCCTGAACTTTTAAAAGAAATGGCAAATCAATTTGAAAATTTCGATGAAAATGATAATGATGACTTAAATATCGAGCTATTTGATGATTATGTTATTGATGAAAGTAATCCTATGAAAACAATTGAAGATTATCAAAGAGCCATTGAACTTTTTGAAAATACAAAAGGTAAAGAGTATTTTGAAGAAAATAAAGGATACTTTTGGTTAATGCAAGAAACTCGACCCTATATGACTCATATTTTAGAACAAGCCATGATGTTATGGGATAAAGGAGAAAAAGAAAAATCAATAAAACAATTAGAATATCTTTTAGATTTAAATCCTGGAGATAATCAAGGAGTAAGATACATATTAATCAACAGATTAATTGAATTAAATAAACTTACAGAAGCTGAAGGATTAATTGAATTATTTGATGAAGAATACAGTGCTGAATGGGCATATTCTGAGTTATTACTCAATATAAAACAAAAAGAAGATGAAGAATATATAAAACATTTATATGATGAAGCAATAGAAGTAAATAAATATGTTGTTGATTATTTAATAGGTAAAAAGAAACTTCCTAAAATGGCACCACAATTTTATAGTCCTGGAGATGAAAGTGAAGCCGAAGAATATTTAAGATTCGCATATAAAATATGGAAAGAAGATAAAATAGCTATGGATACTTTAAAAAAGTTATCCACGAATAAGAAATAAAAATATTAAATTATAGTAAATCTTTGAACTTTTGTAACTTTTATGAAATTTTATAATTTATCAAATTTTTATTAAATTCTTTTAAATTTAATTTAAAACAATTAAAATACTTTTTTAAGTTTAAACTATTTGTTGTAAAAGTTACAAGAGATATTATAAATAATAATTCAAATAAAACATTTTAATGAAATTGAAAACTAAATAAAATCTATTTTCTAACTTAATTTCATTAAGTAAAAAAAAAGAATTAAAATATATGGTGAAGCTAATTCAAGAAATATTTAGTGGAAGATTTATCATTTAATTCTCCAGCTATGTTTGTTTGAATAATTTCTTTAATTTCGTCTATATTATTTGTTTTACCAAGTGCCCAAGCAAGTTTAACATAAGCAGTTTCTGGAGTCATGTCCATACCAGAAATAACACCTGAGTTTAATAGTTTTCTTCCTGTGCTGTAAACATTCATATTCACTGTTCCATAAAGACATTGTGAAGTCATTACAATAGCTATTTCTTCTTCATTTGCTCTTTTTATGCTATCCAACATATAATCTGGAAGATGACCTAAACCTGTTCCTTCTATTAAGATTCCTTTGTAGTTATTATCAATATGATAGTCTAATAGCTCATTAGAAATTCCTGGGAATGTTTTTATAATAGCTACTTTTGATTCAACTTTATTATCTAAAATAACTTCATCATAATTATTATTATTATTATTATTATTATTATTATTATTATTATTATTATTAGAATTGTTATTAAGTCTATGTTTAAATTTATCAGTCAAATATTCAATTTTAGTATCTTTAACTCTTGCTAAAGGTTGACTATCAATACTTCTAAATGTATCACGCCTTGAAGTATGCATTTTACGAACTTTAGTCCCTTTATGAACATCACAGTATCCATCATCAAGATTTGAATGCATACAAACTGTAACTTCAGATATTTTTCCTTTAGCAGTTGCAACAGAATTAACTAAGTTTAAATGAGCATCAGATGAAGGTCTATCTGAACTTCTCTGTGCACCAGTGATTACAATAGGAACTGGAGATTTTAACATGAAAGAAAGAGCTGCAGAAGTATAATGCATTGTATCTGTTCCATGAGCAACTACAATACCATCAGAACCATTATTTATTTCATCAGCTATTGATTTAGCAGATTTAACCCAGTATTCTGGCTTCATATTCTCACTTAAGATATTGTAAAGTGCTTTAACATCAATGTTTGCCAATTCCAATAGCTCGGGATTTGAACGAAGTAAATCTTCAGCAGTAAACACTGGATGAACCGCTCCAGTTTTATAGTCAATTATTGATGAAACAGTTCCACCAGTAGATATGATTGAAATATTATCTTTATTTTCATCATTTTCAATAGCTACTTCATCATAACTAATTTTTGGTTTTTCACCTTTTTCAATAAGGGTTATTTTAGCATTAATAATATTTACACCAATATTATAACCATTATCAAGTTTTAAAACAATATAATTATCATCAGCATCTTCACTACGATCAAGAATAATTCCAGCATACTCAATATTCTCTTTTTCTATTAAAACTTTATCTCCAATGGAAATATTAGCATTATTTAAAAATTCATAGCTATTTTCTTTATATGTCATTAAATCACAGATATAATATTGATAAAAATAATAAAAACAATTCAATAATAAATTAAATTATTAAAAGTAAATTAAATAAATTTAAAATTAAAAATAAATTTAAAATTAAAAATAAATTTAAAATTAAAAATAAATTTAAAATTAAAAATAAAATAATGAAAATAAATTAAAAAAAAAAAAAAAAATAATTAATATAAAAATAATAAAATTATAAAAGTTTTTTACTAATTAATTCAGCATTCAATACTGAAGCACCTGCAGCACCACGAATAGTATTATGTCCAACAAGAACATATTTAAAGCTATTATCAAATGCAGGATCTTTTCTTAATCTTCCCACAGTTACAGCCATTCCATTAGATGCATTTCTATCCATTCTTGGTTGTGGACGGTCATCTTCGTCTTTAACTATAACAGGATTTTTTGGAGCAGAATATAAATCTAATTCTTGAGGCAAACCTTTAAAATTAGCCATTTTATCTTTTATATTTTCAATATCTTGATTATCATCTAATTCAATAAAAACAGCTTCAGTATGCCCATCTAAAACTCCAACCCTATGACAAGATGCAGATAATTTAAAATTAGCATTTGTAACTTCCGTTCCATCAAGTGATCCAAGAAGATGAAGAGTTTCAGTTTCCATTTTCTCTTCTTCGCCACCAATATAAGGAACAAGATTATCTACAATAGCCATTGAAGGAACACCATTGTATCCTGCCCCAGAAACAGCTTGCATAGTAGATACATAAACACGATTGATATTAAAATTATCATAAATAGGTTTTAAAGTAAGTGTTAAAGCTATTGTAGAGCAATTAGGATTTGTAACCATAGCACCATCGTAACCACGATTTTTTCTCTGAGTATCAATTAAATCCAAAAATTCAGGATTTACTTCAGGAATAACAAGAGGAACATCAGCTTCCATTCTCATAGCACTTGCATTAGATGCAACAATAAATCCTTTTTTAGCAAATTCTGGCTCTAAAACTGCTGCTTGATTGGTAGGTATTGAAGAAAAGAGAATATCAACATCAGAAGGTATTTTATCAGGTAATCCTTCAACTACTTTAATATCCTTAACATTTTCAGGAATTGCATCATCTAAATACCATGTTGTCGCATCTTCATATCTTTTTCCAGCAGAGCGAGCCGAAGCAGCCAAACATGTCAAATCAAAATCTGGATGATCTGCTAAAAGCTGTATAAACCTTTGTCCTACCATCCCAGTTGCACCAAGCACACCAACATTAACCATTTTACCAAAACCATGAGAATTATTATTATTATTATTATTATTATTATTATTATTATTACTATTATTATCAATGTAATTATCAATATCAATAATATTATTTTTATTATTTAAGATATTAATTTTATTATATATATCATTATTAAAATTAAAATTATTAAAATTAAAATTATTAAAATTAAAATTATTAAAATTAAAATTATTAAAA
>JAISIT010000197.1 GCA_031261915.1 Candidatus Methanoflexus mossambicus | reverse complement strand
ATTTAATATTATTTTTAAAAAATAAGTTAAAATTAAAGAATATAACTTATTTAAAAAGTTTATATGGATATTAATTTTATAAAAATTCTTAAAAATATGAATTATGGGACAAACACATTGTTAATTATCAAAAGAAAATTGGATGAAAATGTCTAAAAATATAGATTAAATGGAGTTTTTCTATTAAAACTTATGAATAAAATATGGTGGTGTTTTAATGATTCTTATAGCTAATTTTAAAGAGTGTATGCTTGTATTTCTTGTGATTTCTTTCATTTTTGGTATTATTTCTTGTTATAATAAGTCAAAAACAAGACTATTTTCTTATTTGTTTCATGCTTCATTTATGATGGTTTTTTTAAATCTCTTATATTTCGTAACTTTTTCTTTATTATTTTCTGATCCTATTTTTATGTCTTACAATATCAACGAGCTTTATTCATCCGAATTAATTATTTATGCAATGTTTATTGTATGTATTATAACTTGTGATTACCTTAGATCTCATTATATTCTACCCATCATCATTAAATCTCAGTATATGCTACCTGAGATTAATGAGGATAGTATTATGACTCCGTACTTGTCATTAATCCATTTGCAGTTTGTTTTACCTGGCATTAATAAGGATAGTATTATGACAGAGGATTTCATTAATACTTTTCGTGATATTGATATTGATGCTTATTTTGAGGAATTATATGAAGATTTAGATAATTTAGGTATAGCTGACTATAAATCGATTACATCTGGAGTTTTGTTTGGAATAAAATCTAATGACCAAATCAGTATTTTGAATTTTATCAAAAATACCGAACATGAGGATATATTTTATCTCGACAATCTTTTATTCCCAATTTGTGCATCAAATATTGATGAAAGTATTCGTATTGAAGCATATAATAAAATTTATGGTAACGAATTTAAGGAAGTAATTATACGGGCAGGATATTTCTAAGAGCTGGAAAATTTTATAATTTTTTTTATTATCAATTAAAAATCTGTTTTCACACAATATTTATAATTTTTTAACAATCTTTGAAACACAACCAAATAATTTTAATGATATTTATTTTTTGATTAAAATTTATAAATAATTTTATCTTTAAATTTAATAAAAACTATAAATTTAACTTATGAATTTATTTAAATTATTAATTTTAATATTAAACAATATAATAATGTTTATTTTAAAAATAAAGTTAATTAATGAATAATACATTGTAATTATATTATTTTGATAAGCTAAAATAAAAATAATGATATTTTAGGTAAAAATATATCTTTGAAATTTATAAACTTTTATAATAATCGGTCAAAAGTCCAAAAATCTCATGATTTTTGAACTAATAATGAAAGTTAAAGTAATTTAGAACCAAATTTCATTATTAACATTATTTTTGAGAGTATATCCATAATAAAAAAATAAAAATCCCGTTGATTTTCTCAGTGCAAATTATTTTTAAAAGAATAAGTTTATATTTAATAAAAAATATATTTTTTTAATTAGATTAAATTATGTTAAGTTATATTATATTTTTTTTTATATTATATTTTTTATTATTTTTTAATTATTTCTTACTATTGGGTTTTTTTTATAGATAAACTCTTTTTGAAATTATTTTTATTAATTTTTATTAATTTTTATTAAATATATAAAATGATTAAATTTTTATTAATTTTTACTATTCTTATGAATGTTTTGAATTTTTATTGTAAATTATTGATAAATTATTAATAAAAAAATAAGTTGGTGGATGATGAATCTTGATAAGTTTATATCAACGACAATTGATAGTTTAAAAAATAAAATAGGTGATGAAAAGGCAATAATAGCTCTTTCAGGAGGAGTTGATAGTTCAGTTTGTTCTGTTTTAGTAAAAGAAGCTATTGAAGATAATTTAACAGCTATTTTTGTTGATCATGGTTTGCTACGTGAAGGTGAAGTTGATGAAGTTTGTGGTATTTTTCAAAATCGTTTAAACTTTAAATATATTGATGCTACAGATGAATTTTTAGATGCATTAAAAGGAATAAAGGATCCAGAAGAAAAAAGGAAGATAATAGGTAAAATTTTCATTGAAGTCTTTGAAAGAGAGGCAGAGAAAATTAAAGCTAAATTTTTAGTTCAAGGAACAATAGCTCCTGATTGGATAGAAAGTGGAGGAAAAATTAAAACACACCATAATTTAGCACTTCCAAATGGAATGGTTTTAGATGTTGTTGAGCCAATTCGAGATTTATATAAAGATGAAGTTCGTGATGTTGGCTTAAAATTAAATCTTCCTGAAAAATTGATTCATAGACAACCTTTCCCAGGACCTGGACTGGCTGTTAGGGTTTTAGGAGAAATTGATGAAGATAAAATAGCTATTTGTAGAAAAATCAATCATATTGTCAGTGAAGAAGTTGAATCAAGTGGTTTTAATAAGCAACTTTGGCAATACTTTGCAGTTTTAACAGATTCTCATGTTACTGGTGTTAAAGGTGATCAAAGAGATTATGGTTATTTGGTAGTTGTTAGAATGGTTTCCTCATTAGATGCAATGACTGCGACTGTTCCAGAAGTTCCTTGGTCTTTAATCAGTAAAATATCTAAGAGAATAACTTCTGAAGTTAAAGAAATTACTCATGTTACTTTATCTGTTAGTGATAAACCTCCAAGCACTATAGAATTTGAATAGATTATAGGTTAGTTATTTTTTAATTTTATATTAAGTTATTTGCTGTTATTTTAAATAGTAATTAATATTTTAGTTTAATATTATAGTTTAATATTTTAGTTTAATATTTTAATTTAATATTTTAATTTAATACTTTTTATAAAAATGTTATTTAAAAAAAATTTATCTAAAATTTTCCTTTATCTAAAGTTTTATTATTTATAAAATTTTTTATCCAAAAATTTATAAAGTTTATAATACAAATTATTTTTATGATATTTTTTAAGAGTTGTTCTAATATTTTTAACAATTTTTCTAAGATATTTTATAAATTTTCACATTTTCCAGTTTAAAATTTTTAATTAGGAGCACTATTAAATGGGCGAAGAAAAGAACTTAAAACCAGAAGAACAACCACAAGCTATTAAAATTGAAAAATATAATTCAAATGTAGGGCATAAATTGATTATAAAGTCTACAAGGACTTCAATTAATGTAATAGCTAAAAGTGGAAAGAGATTTTCCGAACATGATATTCAGGTTAAGTTTCTTCTTGGATATTACTGGAGAGAAAAATTACCAGTAGTTGAAAGTTTTCTCAATGTCCTTGAACAAACAATTAAACATGCTTTAATGACTGTTTATCCTCATAATAAGCTTTTTTTAGAATATAAATTATCTGCTAATGATTCTTTAGAAGATTCTTCTTCAATAACAATTGAATTACATAAAATTCTAGTTGATGATACTGATTTTGAGATTGTAGGAAATATCATTGGTCTTGAAGGAATAGATTTAAGAGATAATATGTCTAAAATTACAAGTTTTAGACGAAAAATAGATACTTTAGTTCAAAAACAAATTTAAATTTAAATCGATATTTAATTTTATATTTAATTCTCTATTTGATTTATAATATTCATTTTTATACTATTTTATACTATTTTATACTATTATTTCATACTATCATATCTATATTTTAATTTGTCGTTATATTTTTCGTCTAATTTTAGGTAAAATTTCTATTAATGTTTCTTCTGCATCTTTTTTATCCATTACTTTTCTTGCAACTATTTTTCCTTTTTCAAATAAAGTGATATTTTTTTTATCAACTTCTAACATTGCAACACCCATTTTTTCGGAGCATTTTACTTTTCCAAGTGTTTCAAGCTCCACACATGTTTTTGCAATATCTATTATGAATGGAAGCTCATTTTCAAACATTATCTTATTTGCTTCATCTTTACATGGTTTATAAATAACTATTTCTTTTTCTTTAATTTCATCTATCTGCTCTTCAATGTTTAATGTTACTTTTTTATAGTTTACAGCTTTAAATTCATTATTAATTAGCTTTAATGTATTTTTAGTTAATAATGGTTCAATATTTCCTAATTCAATAATAGCTATATCTTTGGATTCTCTTACTCTTACATAGTTATTTTTGCTATTGGTATATGTGTTACTATTAGTATTGGTATTACTATTCATATTGGTATTAATATTTTTATTGATTTTAGTGTTAGTATTGTTAGTATTGTTATTATTTATAATATTATTTATTAAATTTTCTCCATATTTGATTCTATTTATCTTTTTTAAAGTAATTTTTTCATTTGTAGCTATTCTTGTAGCTAAACAAGTTGTTGAATTACTAAAAGGAATCTTATGATCATATAAATATTCCATGATTTCTTTTTTTTCAATTCCAGCTATTACGAATGGACTAACAATGCTTTTTTCATAGTTAACCATTATTCCAGGTCTATCTTCTAATAAATCCGAGATATTTGTTCCATCTACAATCATATCATATTCTTCATCTTTAATAGCTTCAAATATTGATCCATACATAAAATTTCTACAAATAAAACATCTTTTTTCAGTATTTTTAATAAAATTTTTATTTTTAAGTAAATTTTCTTTAATAATCTTGTTTTCAATATTTAAATAATTTAAAACTTCTTTTTGTTCTTTTAAATAATCACTTGACATTAATCCATTGTTAAATGTATATGTTTTTACTTGTTTTGCTACTTGTTTTGCTAAATAACTTAATAATGTGCTATCAGCACCACCAGAAAATGCAATTATGATATTTTTATTTTTCATTAGTTCTTTAACTTTTTCTATTTTGTTATTAATGCTCATAGTATCTTTTGTTTTTTTAGTTTATTATTTTTTTAGTTTATTATTTTTTGCACTTCTGTCAAATTAAGAAAAAATTTATCAAAATTTTTATTAAATATTGTCATTTTTAGCTATTTCTTTGATGTAATTTAAAAGTTTTATTGCATCTTGTTTTTTAATATCTACAGATGTTTTTATAAAGTTTTTAAGTTCTTTTTTAACTTCTTTTGGAATTTTTGATTTTTCTAGTATTAATGGATAATTTCTTTTTGGATAGAATAATGATTTTGCAGTTGTATATAATTCATTTTTTTCTTCTTTCTTTAAAATTCCTTCTTTTAATGCATTATTTAATGTATATTCTATTGTAACTAATGCTTCAGATAGATGAGTATAATCATCAGAGGTAAATGTTAAAGCAACATCATCATCCGATGTGATTTCACCATCACGGTATTTTTCATAAACATATCCCAATCCAATCATTCCTAATGAGTCTAATTCACTGGCACGCAATGCTCCCATACTACTGGCACCAATTACTTTAATTCTTTTATCCATTGCTGCCATTATCTCTTTATGTCCTACTGCAGGGTTTTGATGAAAAACACCGTCGATAATTCCAATAATATCTGCTTTGTCTTCAATGGCTTTTAAAATATCTCCTCGTTTTATAGGTGCTCTATATTCTGCTTCTAATATATCTGATGCTTCATTTGCAGTTATTGATGGTCCAGTATAAATTATTATCTTCATTTTATCTAATGTTATTTTTATGAATATTCATTTTTTCATAATTTTTATTTATTTCTTATTTTTAAATCAATCTTTTTTGTTTGGGATTCTATTTTTTTTTTGAGGCTGTCCCACAATTATATTTCTTGAAACATTAAAGTTTTGCCAAAATTCATTGAAAATGTGAGAAGTTGATTTGTGTGGGGAAAATTTAATAAATTTTCAGCATTTTTACTA
>JAISIT010000196.1 GCA_031261915.1 Candidatus Methanoflexus mossambicus | reverse complement strand
ATTTAATATTCAATTTGTTTATTAAGTCTATTTGTAAAATATTGGGGTTATAGTGTAACCTGGCATCATCTGGGACTCCAGTTGTCTTTGAAGAAAATAAACGCGTAACTGACAGTATGATGATCAACATCGTATAGTATGATGATCAATTGGAGTACTGAGGCATGAGAAATCCCAGGATCGGGGTTCAAATCCCTGTGACCCCATTCTTATTACTTTTTTTACTACTTACTAGTTGTCCTTATCATTATTTTAGAAATAGAGTAATTGCTTTAGCTATTACTGATATTACTTTTTAATAGCTATTTTTAATTTTTAGCTAAAAATTTTCACAAACCCAAAAAGAAGAATAAAAAGGTTGTGAAAAAATAATGAAATTTGCAGAAACTGATGTAAAACTAATGCAACTAATCCAAAGAAGAGGTTTGGGTAAAGCAAGCATTAGGAAATATAATGTTGTTTTTAGAGAAGTTTATGAATTAGTTGGTAGGACACCTTCACAGTTAATAGCTGAAGCTAAAAAAGAAGAACAACAGTTTAATAATGAAGAAGGTATTCCTCAAGTATTAGGTTTGTCTGAAAGAAAAGTTAATGTAAAAATTAGTTTTATAGTTTTTTCCATCGGAAGTAGTATGTGCAATTTTTGCACTAACTGAATTTATAGAATATGTATCAAAATATGTACATTTTTAGTGATTATGTATCAAAATGGTTAATATAAATACTCTATGAACTCTAATTTAAAAGTCAATTTCCATCCCATATCTATCGTATATCTGTCTTGTTCTTTCTAATAATACCTCTAATTCTTCTTTTATATCTTTTGGTACACATTCTAATTCTTTTATTTTTAATAGTACTGGTTTATATTCTTCTCTAATCATCCTTTCAATTATTCCATCCATCACAATATCTCCTTAGATAACTATTTCTTTTTTGTTATGATTTAAAAATGGTATTTTACTATTTTTTAATCTTTTTTTGAAACTAATTAAACCTTCTTCAGTTAAAAGTTTATTTTATTAGTTAATATTAATCGGGTCTTTTTTTCTTGTTTTTAGCCTTTTTTATTATCATTTATAACATTATTTTTCTGTTGTGTTTTCTTGTTTAGCTATTTTTTCAATTTTCCTTATTAGTGCGGATTCTATTCCATAATTAATAGTTATTGGCATTTATATCGCATATCTCTTTAAATAATTTTTATCTTTTTCCATTCCAGTTTTTATGTATTCTCTTATTAATTCTGACTGGTTTTTATCTTTTTCTATAGCTATTCTCTTTAGATTATTGATTACATCATTTTGAATATAAATAGTGGTTCTTTTAAAGTTATTTGTCATGACTTTCAGACCTCAATTATTTTTACTATTTGTTATGTTGTCATGTTTTGATGTATGTATAAATTTAACTTTTTTAATCATTTTTATACCACGCACAATTTTTTTACCACTTTTTTAGTCTTTATTAATACTGCTAGGATATTAGGAATATAATAGATGATAAACAATTAAATGATGATGATTTTTTATTCCTTAAAGATTCTAATGAAGAGAATTTTAAACGAAACATGAGAATTTATTTAGAAAGGAATAGTAGAAATTTAATAGAAGTAATAACAAACAAAGAGAATATTAATTTAAATACGCACGACTTCCGACGATTAAGAGGACAACATTTATATTTAGCTGGAAACAATATAGAAATAATTCAAAAGCTTTATATTAAATCAGTAGATCAAACTTTAGATTATCTACAAATACGTGAAATAGAAGTAAATAAAATGCTATTAGAAAATTAATTTTATTATCTAAATGTCTTAATGAAATTTATAAAACTTAGGATTAAAAAGATAATGAGGATTATTATGAAAGATGAAACACTAAAAGAATTAATTGAAAGTTTAAATAAAGATAATCTTAAGGATTGTGCGGAAAAAAATTTAACTCCAATTAAAAACGCCCATATTAAATCAAAAAATTTATCTAAAAAAATTTGCTACATTAAAATATCAGATAAAACAGCTAAAAACACAGTATATGAATTTTATTTTATTCAAAATAATAATAAACTCTATGTTTCGGTTGTTGGTGTAATTAACTATCCTTTTGATAATGAACCTCCTAATGATTTACATTTTTATACCTTAGAAGAGAATCGAAAAAATGGTCACTTAAAAAATGCGCTGAAAGAAACAATTTTGCATCATTTATTTTTAGATAGGAATAATCAATATTTAACCATTAATAAGGATAACGTACCTTCCATTAATTTAGCAAAAAAATTAGGCTTTCAACATTATAGGTATGATCCTTGTAATGAGCATGACATTTATTTATTGAGAAAATGCGATTTTTTTTAAAATAAAATATTGAATAAAGAAAATATTAATTTAAATCTAAAACAGAAGACAATATATTGACTATTAAAAGTTTCATTGTTATAAATCAGTAGCATCAATATTAGTTTAATTTTTATCATGGCTTATTTTAAAACTATTTTTATCATCTAATTGATGATAAAGTTGATAAAACTAATAATAACATTGAAAATTATTTTCTTAAAACGTTTCCAAGGCATGTTAAAAAATTATAAAGACTTTTGAAGGTATATTATCAAGGATATGTCTCAGACAGAAATTCTGGGGCAAATACAATGATATTCAAATTTAGCAGAAAAGTTTTTGACAGAGCCCTATTTATTCCAATTGTTTGGTTTTATATACTAATAAATAATAATGTAGTATTAATAATAATTAAAGGAGTGGATACGATTAAATTTGAAAAAGGAACAATTCATATTGGCAGTGATGAAATTAATATAAGTAATTTATTTTTAGATGACAATCATACTGTTTTTAGTTTTTATGCAAACAATGATGAAGATAAAGAATTGATAATGAAACAATATTCATTTGAGATTGAATTTAAAGATAATTATAAAGTCATTGGGTGTAAAAATCAGGAATGTAGTTTTACTAGAAAAATTGATGGAAACTATGAAAAAATTATGAATATTAATGAATAAAAAGCCTTGATAAAATCTAAAATCAAGTCATATCTAGATAAAATGTGCTTAGAATATTTATATAATGGAATGCTTGAAAAATGGGCGTTAATTATACTGCCAATTATTTTTTATAGCATCAAAACTTCCATTTCATTGGGATTAGAATATTTGTATAATGTGTTGGCTGAAAACTGGGTGTTAATTATACCCTCCATTGTTTTTTCTATTATTGAAATTTCTATTTCAGCATATTCTTATATAAAAAGAAAAGATTATTTAACTGTTTCAAAATGGTTAATAATTATTGGAATTATTGGAATTGTGTATATTACATTGATGATTATTCTTGTTAATAATGAAGATATCAAGACTTTAGCTGCACTATATATATTATTTGTTTCATTAATTGTTGGTGCGATAAATTTACATTATAATGAAAGAATAAGAGTTCAAAAATTGAAAAATTTAAATGTTTTATTGCTTGATTCTATTGAAACAGTGAACAATAAGGCATTTGAATATTGGGCTCGTTTAGATAAAAATAACAATTGTTTATCAGACTATTATCCAGAATTTCAAGAAATTAACTTTATTTTTAAAGATTATCAGAAAACTTTAATAGAGATAATCGGAGATGAAGAAATCATGAAACCCCTTTTAATTGTTGATGGCCATGTTGATATAATTAACAGAGATTTACCTGAATTAAGAAATTTTCTCAAATTATATGACGAATCTATAGGGAGTCCTGGCGTAAACCTGGCTGAAATTTCGAATGAATTAAATAGAAGAAAAAAAGCACTTTATCGATGGTCTTGTCGTTTAGCTATTTATTCTGAAGTTTTAATTTCGAACAATCTTAAAATAAATGAGAATGATGAAAATTATAAAGTATTTGATGAAATTATTAAAGCAGAAACATTTGATGAAATAACAAAAATAGTAAGTGAATCAAGTAAATTTAAAGAAAAAGAAGATTATTTTTGTGATAGGTTAAGGGATAATTCAGGACAAACTGTTAGAGAAAGAGGTAATAGCTTAAAATAAAAAATAACTCAAAATATCAGATTATATAGTAAAAAACAAAAGTATTGATATCTAAAACCATCAATATTGACAAAATACTCTTCAATAATTATCCTTAATTATAAAACTCCCTAAAAATATAACTAAAATAGATAGGGTGGTAGATTTTTTACATTTCGGCAAGTGTTTGTAGGTCTTTTTTGGTTCTGTATCCTAGTGATGTGGCGATTCCTGATAAAAATACATTGAGAAATGTGTATTTATTGATTGATTGCTTTGTATAACAGTGTATTTTGTTTAATGCAAAGCATTTTTTGAGTAATTTATTTAAATCTTCGATTTTG
>JAISIT010000180.1 GCA_031261915.1 Candidatus Methanoflexus mossambicus | reverse complement strand
TTGAGGCTGTCCCACAATTATATTTCTTGAAACATTAAAGTTTTGCCAAAATTCATTGAAAATGTGAGAAGTTGATTTGTGTGGGGAAAATTTAATAAATTTTCAGCATTTTTACTATTTTGGATGGATAAATTTTGTGTATTGGTGATTTTTTTGTTGTTTTTTAGATCATATTTGATTTTGCTTTGTCTATAATTTCTGATTATTCTTAAATTATGGGATATTGAGGTTTTATTTATTTCTATGATTACTTTTTCTTTTCCTCTTGTTTTGAATTCTCTCATTTGGTTATTGTGTTTTATGTCTCCTATGGGTGATTCTATGGTGGGTGCTCTTTTTTTGTATTCCTTTTGATTTTCGGGGTCTTCCATTTTGATTTTCATTCTTTGCATTGCTTGTTCTCCTTTGTATGATGTGATTATTCTGGTATTGGATTTTTTCTTGCAGTTTTTTTGTTCTATGCAGTTTTTACATTTATTGGTGTAGTATACTTTCTTACCATTAGCATATTCGTTTTTAAATGGTAGTTCAGTTCCCATAGGGCATGTGTAGGAGTCTTTTTGAGTGTTATATGTGAAGTTGTGTTTATGGAATTTATTTTCGTTACTATACTGTATATCCTTAGAATTTGATGCTTGGTATTTGTTGGGTATTAAAGCATTGATTCCCATATTTTCTGCATAAATTAAGCTTTCACTGTTGTTATATATGGAATCAGCGCTGATAATGTTGATATTTTCTATTCCGATGTTGTCGATTAATTCCTCCATTAAAGGTTGGAATTGATTAGCATCCGTGGGACCATCACAGATTATATTGGCTAATATCATTTTAGAATCATAATCAGCAGCATATCCCACATTATAAAGTGATTCAAATGATTTCTTTTTATTATATGTTGCAAAAGAATCAGGATCTGTCATGTTAACTTTCTTTTGAATACCCATAGCTAACTTCTCCTCCACTTTTTCTTTTTTCTCCAAAGCATTTTTATTACCGTCTAAAATCTCTTTAGCATTCTTTTTAACCTTAACAGATACTTTCTTATGATCATCATTCGGTGATTGTTTTAAATCCTTAAATTCAATAGTATTTTCGACTTTTTCAGCAACAACATCCTCATCTGTTTTAATCTCTTCTTTAGTTGTTGTTATTAAATCATCCTTCAAAATTTCATCTATAGCATCAAAATAATCTTTTTCAACAATTTCATAAGTATCACGACGATAATACAACTCATCGTCTTTATCCAACACCAATCGCTTATTAATTATCTCATCAATAACTTTCAAATTCTCTTCTGTAAACAAATTACTAACAGAAGCATCAGCCTTAAAAAGCGTACCATCCAAACCAATATGCTCAAATTTAATAATACCTTCCTTAACACCCATAACAATAGTAGACAATAATGATTTCTTATACAACTCCTTATTCTCTTTACGAGAACGACACAAAGTACGATGATCAATCACCTCGCAACCCGTTAAAAATTTATAAACATCATTCATCCTTGTTTGCTCACAAATCTTACGAGAAGAAAAAATAGAATCAATAGTGCCCATAATGTCAATTTTAAGCAACATTTTACGATTAAATGCAGGATAACCAGGAGTACCCTCATATTTCCCGTTAATTTCACTAAAATCCAATCCCTCAACCACTTCATCCACTAAAAAGCATATATGTCCGTCGGGAATGTTATTTTTAGGATTAAACAAAATAAATCTACTTTGATCTTGATTATAATCTTTTAAAACCATAATAAACACCTACATACCAAATAATAATAAAATCTAACAAATATATTTGTTTAATCAACTATTTAAACATTTTTCATAAGAAAAAAAATTAATCACCAAAATATTTGTGGGACAGCCTCTAAAATTAAAAAAAAAAAAAATAGAATTTAAATTAAAAAATTTTTAGAGAATTATAACTCATTCGATTATATCATATAATAACTTAACTGCTTTAACAAATGGTGGCATACCAGAAGTTAATAAAACAACTCTTAAAACATCCATGATTTCATCTTTTGAGGCATTAAATTCATTAATTGCACTTTGCATTTGTTTTTTAATAGCTCTATCATCAGAATTAGAAGCAGTAATAGCTAAAGCTATTAATTTTTGAGTTTTATAATCCAAAGCATTTCCAGTATAAACTGAATTATTTAATCCAACAATAGATTCATACAAATCAGGATAATCATCTTTTATAATATTCATACCTTTTCCATAAAAAACATTTTTCTTCATAAATATCACCAATTATATGTCTAATTACTAATTATATTTTATAGATAAAAAAATAAAAGAAATAAAACTATTAAAAGAAATAAGACTATTAAAAGAAATAAAACTATTAAAAGAAATAAAACTTTAAAAAGAATAAATTTATGTATAAATGAATAAAAATAATTTAATGTTGAAAAAAGAATAAAAATAATAATTAAAAAGATGTTTAATGATTAAAAAATTAAATATCTATATATCCAACGAAAATTAAGATTTTTTATATATTTTAATATATGAAAATATTCCAAAAACAAATAAAACTATTCCTAATCCTACATATAGAATATTCAATGGAAAAACTTGGAAAATTAATCCAACAGCAATGAAAATAAGACCTTCAACAACTGCAACTAATTTACGGAAATCAGGTTTAAAAATAATTAGAGGATAAGTTACTCCAATTAGAAAAATTAAAAAGCTTGTAGCAATTGTCAATGAATCTATTGAGCTTTCAAGAAGTAATGGTGAAAATGCCCATAAAATCATTACAAATGCAAATAATATTGAAAATTTACGAGTTTTACTACTATATTTCGTCATGAAAAACCTTTAAAAATTAATTATAATTAACAATGAATTTAACAATGAATTTAACAATTATTTAATTAAATAATTTTCTAATCGATAATTTCTAATATTAATGTATGATAAAAAGTTATAAATAAATAAAAAAAAAAATTATACTCTATCAAATATTATATCTATTTTAATATATTTAAATATTTCATCAGTTAATCAATTTTAAATAGATTTTAAATAGAAAATTAAACATATATATTATTAAAATATAATTTATTAAAATATAATTATTTAAATTTTAAAAGGATATGAAAACATTATAAGAAAAAAAAGAAATAAATAATCGTATTTTAGTTATTTAATGTTAAAAATAGTTTTAAATGATAAAAAACATAATATTTTAAATATTGAAAAAAAGTAAATAGAAATAATTTATCTTTTTAAATAATTAGTTATCAAAATCAATATCTTCAAGAATATTAAATTCTAAAGGATTTCCTTCAGTATCTAATGTTTCTGTAGTGATTAAAACAACAATTGTCTTCTTAAAAAGATGATAGATAAAATAAATACAGTATCCACCAACAAAAATAAAATAATAGCTATTTATGAAAATATTACTTAAAAAGACACTATTAAAAAAAGGATTATTCCCAAAAAACATAGCCAAATAGCTTGGACTTCCAAATAAAATAAAAAATAAGAAGATAATATGAATAATTATACTTCCAAAGTTTCTTTTTTTCAAAACAATATGAACATCATCTTGAGATAAAGTTTTAAAACCTTTATTTATAAATGGATTAGCTATTTCTTGAATTTCTTCTGAAGAATTTGCTTTTAAGATAAATGGTTTCATAAAAACCCAAAAATATTATAATAACGATTAAAGATAAAATAATTAAAAATAAAATAATTAAAAAGAATAATATTAAAAATAAATTTCAATAGTTATTTATTTATAAACAACTAATTCATCTATTGGTTTTCTTGGACGATCGGATCTTTTAGCATTAGGATAACCTAAAGGAGTAAATAAAACAGGTTCTTCGTTTTCATCTAAATCTAAAAACTCAATAGCTTCTTCTTTTTTAAATGCAGCAATATAACAAGTTCCTAAACCAAGATCTGTTGCTCTTAAAATCATATGATCCATTACAATGGTTCCATCAATGTCTGCGATGTTTTTACCATCCCATGGTCTTGTCCAACTTTTAGTTTTATCTACAACAACAGCTAAAACGATTGGAGCTTCAACAAACCATGGTTGCGAATAAATTTTAGTTAACTCTTCCTTATTTTCTTTTGTATCTATAACATAGACTTTAAATGGCTGAAAATTTACTCCTGTTGGAGCTAAACGACCAGCTTCTAAAACTGCATCAAGTTTTTCTTTTTCAATTTCTTGATTAGTAAATCCTCTAACACTATATCTATCTTCAATTACATTGATTAATTCCATAAAAACACCAAATAGTTAAACAATAGCTAAAACTTAAAAATTAATAAAAATTAATAAAAAAAAGCAAATAAAATTATAAACCTCAAAAAAAATATCAAAAAATATAAGAATTAATAAAAAAAAGTTTAAAAAATAGTTAATTAAAAAATAGTTAATTAAAAAAATATTTAAATATTAAAACTAAAAAAAAAAAAACATTATATAATAATATAAATAATATACCATCAAGAAAAAAAATTAAATATTTAATAAAGAATTAACTTAAACTTTCTTAATTCCTCTTCCTCTTTTTGTTCCAGGTTTTTTATAATGTGGTTTTTGTCTAGTTCTTTTATTGGTTCCTTTTACTTTTGCCATGATAATTACCTCCAAATAAACAAAATTTGATAAAATTAAAAAATTAAAAAATTAAAGAAAATCAAGGATTTTCTAAATCAATGTCATTGATTAAATAAAAACTTCGTTTTCTAACTTAACTATATTTTAAGTAAAGTATAAGTTAAAAAATTAAAATATTTTAAAATCTTAAAATAAACATTAAAATAAATATTAATTTAAGATTATTTAATTATATTAATATTATTATTATATTAATATTATTTAATTATATTTAAGATTAAACCATTATAAAACTATTAAATTTAATATAAGAAGTGAAATAGATTTTAAAAAATCTAAAATTAAAATAAGAAATTTAATAAAAATTATATTATTAAATAAATTTGTTTAAAGTTATTTATAAATATTACGAAAAAATTATTATCAAAAAATAAATTTATGAACAGATAAAAATAATATTAAGAAACTAAAAAAATAATTAATAAAAAAATAGCTAAAAAAAGCTAAAAATAGCTAAAACTTAAAATTAATGATAAAATGTATAGTTATGTTATAAAAGAAATGATTAAATTCTTTAAAAATGATAAAAAACGAATAGCTCATAGTTTAAAAGTTTTTGCATACGCACAAACTCTATGTGAGTTAGAAAATTTAGGATTTGAAACTTCAAAAATAGCTATTTTATCTGCGATTCTTCATGATGTTGGAATAAAAATAGCTGAAAAAAAACATAATAGCTCTGCTGGAAGATATCAAGAATTATATGGTGGAGAAATAGCTGAAAACATTTTAAATGATTTAAATTATGATAAAAATATAATTAAAAATGTTAAATTTAATATCAGTAATCATCATCACCCTAATGCAAGTGAATCTATTGATTTTAGAATATTAATTGAATCTGATTATATTGTAAACTTTGAAGAAGAGGATATTCCTTTAAAAAGCTTAGATCAAATTATAGAAAAACAATTTAAAACAAAATCTGGAAAAGAAATAATTAATACTATTTTTAAATAATTTGATAAAACTAATTATATTCCTTAAAAGAATCTAAAAACTATTCATTGAAATGTTTCTCATCATCACCGTCATAAAGAATATCCTCAAGGGTTAATAGCTTCCTAAAATCAGTTTCATCACTGGATTCTTCTAAAATGTGAGCGATTAATGCTGGAACTCTGCCGATTATGAAAATACCAAGACCCATGTCTGGTGTGAAGTTTAAATCAGATAAAATAGCTCCTGCAATACCATCAATGTTTAATTTTAATTTTTTTTCTTTAAATAATATATTTTCAATAGTTAAAGCTAATTGGATATGTTTTCCTTGAAATTTTTCAATTTTAATTATTTCTTTTAATTTTTTAGCTCTCGGATCTTCTTTATGGTATCTATGTCCAAATCCAGGAATTTTTTTATCTATTTTATTAAAATAATCAACAACTTCAATAGCTATTTCATTAATATCATCATAATCATATTCATTAATAAAATGTTGATATAACTTTATTGATTTTTCAATAGCTCCTGCATGAAACTTTCCAAAGGATAATAAACCTCCAGCAAGGGCTACATTTATAGGAGAACCAGAACTTGCAATTAAACGGGCAGTTTGAGTGCTTGGAGGAGTAACTCCATGGTCTCCAAATGAGATTAATAGATATCTGAATATTTTAGACTCAAATTGTGAGGGTAATTTTCCTTTTAAAAGTAAAAAGACATAATCCGTGTAATCTAAGTGTTCTATGATTTCTTCTTGAGAAAAACCGTGAGTTATAATTTTATTTTCTTCAATTTTAGATATTGAAGTCTTAAATTTAGAATCATTAGCGAAAATAAAATTTTTAAGGTTATTATTATTATTATTATTATTATTATTATTATTATTATTACTATTATTATTACTATTAATATTATTACTATTAATATTATCCCTATTAATATTATTACTATTAACATTATTAGAATTATTACATGAATTATTATTTATTTTAAGCATTTTATCCATCATTACACCTATTCATATTCTTTTAAATTTCAACAGTAGCTATTCTTGGTTCAATAAAACAACTTGGTCTAATAGCCATGATTCTGACACCACTTGCTCTTTGAGGACCAATATTTACAAAAGTTCCAAGAACAGTTGTATCTCCACCTAAACCCATTGTTCCAATTTTTGATTTATTTATTTCTTTAGTTAAATATTTTTCAATTTCACTTTGATTATTTAAATCACCAAAAACCATAGATTTTAACATTAAAGAGTTTGCTTCAAAGTGTGTTCTTCCAATACCAATAGATGGAATAGATGGAGTGCAACCAAGTTGTGGGAGAACTTCATTTAAATAATTTATAGCTATTTTAAATATTTTTTCACTACTTCTTTCATGAAAAACCCTATATGTTTTAGCCCGTATTTCTGGTCCACCACCAAGTAAAAGAAGATGAATTCGTGTTTTATCCCCATTATAAGAATCAATTAAAAAAGATGGTGGGATTAATTTTTCGCTTTTCTCATATAACCCTTGAGATTGTTCTAAACGTTGGATATCATTTCCTTTAACTGCCATTGGGCGCCCTGGAAGGTTTTTTAATCCACTAGCTATTCCTTTTTTAATATCTTCAATTATATTTTGAGAAAAGCTATTTGATTTATCTCCTACTTCTATAAATACATGGGGAACTCCAGTATCATCACAAAGTGGTCTTTTTTTCAATTTAGCAATTTTTAAATTTTCTATCATTAAATTTAAAGCCCATTTAGCATTTTCATTAGTTTCATGATTATACGCATTATTTAAAGCATCGATTCTATCTTGAGAATAGCTTGTACTTGCATCAATAATAGCTTTTTAAATATTTTTAATTAAATTCATATTATCAATAGAAAAATTTAAAAAAAAGTTTTAGATACAGATTAAAAATAAAAAAAGAGAGTTATGAATAAAAAAATAGCAATAATAGATAATAGATAATAGATAATAGATAATAGATAATAGATAATATATAATAGATAATAGATAATAGATAATAGATAATAGATAATAAAAAATTAATAAATAAAAAGATACAATGATTAAAAATAGAATAAACTAAAAAAGAACAAACAGAAATAGAGAATTAATTATTCTTTTAAAGCTCGTAATATATCACCATCAGACAAAATTCCAAGGAGTTTTCCATCATCCACAACTGGTAATTGATTTATAATTCCATTTTCATTTGAATCTTCGCCCATTTTATTTACTGCATCTTGTAAAGTTGAATCTATATCAATAGTTTTTACTTCTTTAACCATGACGGATTTTACTTTGGTTCCAAGATTATAGTTATCTAAAATCAAATTATGTCCTAAATCTGATGCTGTAATTATTCCAATAATCTTATTTTCATCATCAACAACAGGTAAAGAACTAATTTTCTTTTTCATCAACTTTTCAAAGGCAAAAACAACATCTTCTTCTGAAGATGAAGTAATTACATTAGTCGTCATCTGATCTTTCACTTTTAAGTTTTTTAGCATTAGAAATTCCTCCATATTTTTCAGTGATATTTTTAATAATCGTATCAATTGTTGTGACAACATCAATATTTTCTATAATTGGAATACTGTAATTATTTGCTTGAGATTCAAAATATTCTAAAATCTTTCGAATAGCAAAAAAATTATCCAAATATCTTTGTAATGGTCTTTTTGACCACATTTGTCTACAACGAGAGTAAAATCTTCCTTTGTGAATTTCTTCATCAGTTAAACTTAAAACAAAGAATACCACATTATCTCTTTCAATTAATTTTTTATTAATAAAACCAGGAACAAGATGAACTCCTTCAATAACAATGCTAATACCCTCTTTTAAAGCCCTTTCAATAACAGCTTCAATTCCAACACTTACTGTATCAACATGATCTTTAAAACCTACTAATATCTTATCAAACTCTGGTGGCGGCATTACTCGAAGTCCTTTATATGCAGTAAAGCTTGATTCATGAATTACTGGAGAAAGTTCCTTAGAAACAATTTTACGCATAACTTCTCTTATCATATCTGTGCTTATCATATTTTTAATACCTAAACGGTTAGCTATTTCAAAAGCTATTGAGGATGTTCCAACACCAGAAGATCCACCAATTAATATGATTAATGGTTCTTTACAAGAACGGATATTTCTCCATGCCATATATTTTTCAGCTATTTCAGGATCTTCGTCTTTTAAGTCCTTAACAATCATTTTTACTAATTCATCAATTGTAATTAATTTGACTTTATCATTTTTTAATTTTTGATGAATACAACTTGCAAAGGAATATGCTTTATTTGGACCCATTTCAGCTCGAGTAAGAGATCTTGAAAGAACACCTTTAGAAAAAGGTTCTGTATATTTTTTTCCTCCAACTTCCCCTTCTACCATGATCATTTAATCACCAACATAATAAATTTATTTTGTTTTAAGTTATAATTGTTTTTATAATTTGTATAGATTTTTATACTGTTTTTATAATTATAAAAAAATATATCAAGATTACATATTAATTTTTATAAATAAAGGCATAATTAATACTTAACTATAAACTATATATTAATTAAAATTTTTACAACATTATTAATATAATTTGTTATTTGATTTTTAGTAATACTAATTCAATAAAAAATAATACAACTAAATTAAATAAAAGATGCAACAATAATAAAAACAATAATAAAAGATGCGATAATAAAATAAAAAATACAATAATACACTAAAAAATAAAAACAGAAAAAGAATTATAAACGCCGGGAGGGGGATTTGAACCCCCGTGATCCAAGGGATCATTGGATTAGCAGTCCAACGCCGTACCAGGCTGGGCCATCCCGACAAATAAAAAACAAATGAATAAACAAAACTGACATAGTTAATAAAACTAAGATAATTAATAATTCAATTTCATTTACATCATATATTAATTTTATAATTTATCATATATAAAGTTTTGTATAACGTTTTTATAAATTGTTAAAAAATCGTGTAAAATAAGATAAAATCTTATAAAATATTATAAAATATTATAAAAAAGAATAAATAAGCATAATTTTTTAAAATAATTATTAATCATTTAATATAATTCTAAAATAAAATTAAAATGTATTTATTTATATTTATTTACATTACCAAGATTCTTTTTTACAAGGTCTGTATCCATAACATTTTGCATCAGAAATTGATTTAAATTTGATCTTATTTGATGTTTTAATTCTCTTAGCACTTGCACAAAATGATTTATGATATACATCAGAATTAATTGAACCAATAATTACATAATTAGATTTAGAACTTGATTTAGAACTTGATTTATAGGTAGATATTGATGTTGTGGAAACTTTTATAACTCCAGGAGCACCTTTTTTAAATTCTGAAGGTGGAATATACATTACTTTGCCATAATTATGATTTAAAATATACCTATTAATATTTATTCCTTTCCAATAAACAACAGCTAAAGTCCTTCCATATCTATCACGACGACATTTATTATCAATATCCAAACTTACATATTTCTTATTTAAATACTTTTTAACCAATTTTGCAATATATCTGCCTTTAGAACTAGATATTTCTGGAGTATCAACCCCAACTAATCGAACTTTACCAATTCCACTAACAACATAAGTGTCACCATCAATTACACGAGTTATCTTTCCAGTTTTTTCTTTACTATGAGCAAATACCCCATTAATTCCTAAAAAAGAAATTAAAAAAATTAAAAAAATAGCTATTAAATACTTATTATATGTTTTCATAATAATCAATATACATAAAAGAAAAGGAATTAATACTAAAATAAGTTAAAAATAAGTTAAAAATAAGTTAATATAAGCAATAAATATTTTAAAATTAAAAAAAAGTATTAGAAAAAAGTATTAAAAAAATAAACACAAGCAATAAACAAAAATCTTAAAATAGCATGTTAAAGGGTGGAGAAAGTTCATAGGTTTTAGTTATCTCAAAACCTAACTCCACCCCGTGACCCCACAAACATCAGATGTTATTAGTAGAGCTGCTCCTTTCCAGGCCTAACACATTCCATAAAATAAACATATTTAATTCTAACCCTCCAGTTAGAACTATATGACCACTGATCTTGTAGGACGAAGCTTCTATGTTATTTTTTAAGGCCAAAACCTAATTCCAAACTCGCCCCTAAAACTTCAACCGCACCAAAGGGGGTGTGTGCTTACAGAGGACCCCTAACCCTCCAGTCTAGCCATTATAATTTTAGTATCTAATCATATATAAACTTATTGTATTGATTTAAAAATAAAATAATAATTCGTTATTTATCATTAAATAAAATAATAATTCTCTATTTATTATTAATTAATATTATATTCATTTATTTATCATTAAATAAAATAATAATTCTTTATTTATTATTAATTAATATATTTATTAAAGAATTTATTAAAAACAATAGCTGCAAAATCATAAGCTAGATCATAACATAAAAATCCAATAAATGTAGCAATAGATAAAAGTTGAATATGGAAATAAAAAAAATCAATAGTTGGTTGATATAAACTTAAAATAGCCAATACAAAGATAGTTATTTTCATAGTAAAGCGATGATTAAAGAAAAACTTTAAAAAATTAGATTTATCATATAATTTTTGATTATCATTACCCCATTCATCAATATAAGCAGAAATGATACAAATAATTAAAGTCATTATTGAAAAATTAGCAAAATTCGTAAAATTAAAACCATAAAACATAGAAACAATAATAAATACAATTAAAGAACTTATATGATGAATTCCATCGATTTTTAAAGCCAATAATGTAGCTATTAATATTGTAAAGAAAATATACATTGCTTGTGGATCATGAGTAATTAAATAAGCCATAAAAAATCCACTAAAACCAGCTAAAATACTGGATATTAATTTTTTATGATGAATATTGCTTTCATCAAAAATATCATCAGAAAATTTCATTAAAAATCCTGATAATCCATAAAAAATAAGTATTAGCAATATTTCCATTATATCAATAAAATTTAATTATTTCAATGTAATTATTTCAATAAAACTTAATTATTTCAATAAAATTTAATTATTTTAAATTATTTTTACAAAATATAATAATATTTTTGTTTTAATTATTTAATAAATATTTTAATTAATTTTTAATAGTTTTAATATATTCTTCATGATTATATTCTTCACCTAAAGGACATATATGCCCATTAACTGCTTTAATCATATCAATTTCTTGAACAATTTTTTCTTCAGTAAAATGGAGTAAATTATGAGCTTCAATTAAAGATAATTTAGGATTAACTTCGATATGTAGTGTGATTGTTGCATAAGAACCAAAATAATTTATTTTAAGATTATGAATACCGCAAACATTTTCAACAGAAGTTGCAACGACTGTAATCTCATCAATAATATCCTCTGAAGGAATTTTACCCATAATATTATTTAAATTATCTCTACCAACAGTAAAAGCAGCTTTAAGAACAAATAAACCAATGATAAAACCAACAATAGGATCAATAATATAAAAACCAGAGCTTACAGCTATAACACTAAATAAAATAGCTATACATGAGAATATATCTGTTTGTTGATGTTTACCATCGGCAACAATAGCTGGAGAGTTAATTTTCTTACCAATAGCTATTTGATAATGACTAATAGCTATGTTTATAAAAATACCAAATAATGCCATTATAGCTGCTAAATAACTTGGAGAATTATGATAATTATTTGAAATAATCTTATCAATTGCTCCAGATATGATTTCAAATGCGATAAATGCTAAAAATATAACAATAATAAGTCCAGCAATAGCTTCTGCCCTACCATGCCCTAATGGGTGTTCTTTATCTGGAGGTCTTTGAGCTATTTTAAATCCTGTAAAAGCTATTATTGATGTGGTAATATCTGATAATGTATGTGCACCTTCAGCAATTAAAGCAAAACTACCTGAAAAAATTCCAATAGAAATATTAAATACTGTTAAAAAAATATTTCCAACAATTCCCACAATTGAAGCTTTAGTTCCTTCTTTATCCCGATTATATTCCATTATTTTCACATCACTCAAAAGCATAATAGTTTATTAAAAAATAAAAGTTTTAAAAAAAAATATTACAATATTAAAAAATATTAAAAAATATTAAAAAATATTAAAAAATATTAAAAAATATTAAAAAATATTAAAAAATATTAAAAAATATTAAAAAATATTAAAA
>JAISIT010000176.1 GCA_031261915.1 Candidatus Methanoflexus mossambicus | reverse complement strand
TTTTTAAATATTTTTTAAATATTTTTTAAATTTAAATTTAGTATTTAATACTTATTTTTTTTAGCAATGTATATTATTTAATATTTTTTTCAATATTTTGATATATCTTCATGTTTAGTATTATTAATCTTTTATTATTATTAATCTTTTATTATTTGATCTTTATTTTTTTTATATTATTTGGAGGATATTCATGAGCTTAAATTCCTGGGAATTAGTAAATGCATTCTTTAAGAAAAATGATTTAGTTGATCATCATATTAAATCCTATAATGATTTTGTAAATAATCGTATTCAAAAGGTTATTGACTCTTCAGAATCAATAGCATTCGACATGCCTATAGAACCACATAACATAAAGGTTAGGTATAATGTTCGAACTGGAAATGTTCAAATCAGAAAACCTTATACTAATGAAGCCGATGGTTCTCATAGTGATATTTTTCCAACGGAAGCAAGATTAAGGAATTTAACTTATTCTGCACATATGTTTTTGGAAATGGCATTGGATTCTTCTCTTATTTTATCTAAAATTAACACTAATAAATTCACTTTAACTCTTGATGAAACAGATGGTGTTGATCCTAATTATGTTTGTGATGCAGATTTTCCTATTGAATCTATTGAAGCTTATAATAACGATATTTTAGTAAAACTTGCCAATGAAACTGGAGATAAACTTGAAATTTATCAATATATTAATCCTAATCAAAGTTTTAATTTAATGGATGACTTAAATGATGACTTAAGTAATGACTTAAATGATGATTTAGATTTTGAGTCTGATTTTGATAGTTCTGTTAATTTTGATAGTTCTATGGGTAGTGATAATTCTGTTGATAATGGTAAGGATATACAAAACAGTATGGAATCAGAAATTGAATCAGAAAGTTCTGGATTAAGTGATGTTGAATTAGAAGAAGATTCTAATAATCCTGCTTACTGGGAATTAAAACGAAAAATAACTTTAAAACCTGGAGATTTATTTTATAGTGCTGATGATGATAGCTATTATTTCTTTTCTGAAAGTTTAGGATGGAAAAGATTAGATTTAGCTGAATTGAAAAGTGAAATGAAAATAGATATTGGTGAAAGTGATTTTGATTTTGTTTACATTGGAGAATTGCCTTTAATGCTTAAATCTGATATGTGTAACTTACATGGTCTTAATAAAGAAGAATTAGTTCAACATGGTGAAGATCCTGTTGATCATGGTGGTTATTTCATTGTTAATGGTTCAGAAAGAGTGGTTGTTGTTCGAGAAGACTTAGCACCTAATAAAATAATGTTGGAAATTAGTCAAACACCAGAAAATTTCCCTAAATCTCCAAAATATGCAGGTAAAGTTCGTGGACGTAAAAAGAAATATTTTGCTTCAGTCAATTCTGTTAAAAATGCTTTAAGGTCTAAAGCCAAAATAGAATTTAAAGATAAACCTCGTAAAAATGATACTTTTTTAAGAATATCTTTCCCTTACCTTCAAGGAGGTCAAATACCTTTAGTAATATTATTAAGGGCTTTAGGTTTCCATACAGAACAAGAAATTATTTCAATGATTTCCCATGAAGAGTTATTCTCTTGGATTGTTAAAGATGATTTAGATGTTTCTACTCAAAAATTAAGTGCTATTGATTCAAAATTTGCAAGTATTTCTGATGCACAAAGAAGAGTCGACGAATTTGACAAATATCTTTTTGAAGAATTAAGTTTAGAAGAGCGAAACGAATATTTGGAAAGATTAGCAATAATGTTCATTGGAAATAGAGTAGCTAAAGGAATGACTACTGATTATCGTATAAAACGGGCTGAAGAAATCATTGATAAATATTTACTTCCACATATAGGTGAAAGTAGGGCTAATCGTAAAGCTAAAGCTATTTACTTAGCAGAAATGGCAGAAAAATTATTACAACTCTCACATAATCAAAGAGATCCAAATGATAAGGATCATTATGCAAATAAACGGTTAAAAGCTGCTGGAGATTTAATGGAAGAGTTATTTAGAAATGTTTATGGTGCTTTAATTAGAGATATTAAATACCAATTAGAGCGAAGTTTCCAAAGAAGTAAGAAACCATCCATTAAACAAGCGGTTCGTAGTGATGTTTTAACCGATGGAATTAAACATGCAGTAGCTACTGGAAATTGGATTGGACAAAATGCTGGAGTTAGCCAGTTATTAGATAGAACCAGTTATATGGGAACTTTATCTCATTTAAGACGGGTTGTTTCAAGCTTAGGTAGAGATAAAGGTGGAAGAGTTGATGAAACAAGAGATTTGCATCCAACTCAATTTGGAAAAATATGTCCAAATGAAACTCCAGAGGGTCAAAATATTGGTTTAGTTAAGAATTTAGCATTAATGTGTAAAATTTCTGAAGGATCTGATTCTCAAGTTATTAGAGATACAATAAAATCTGAATTTAATTTCCTTATTCCAATTACTGAAATGACTCCTGAGGATACTAAAATTTATCATAATGGAGAGCTTATTGGTGGAATTAATAATGGATTAGAATTTACTAACTCTCTTAGACGGATGAGACGTGTTGGTCAAATATCTCATGAATTAAATATTACTTTTTATGACTCAACTAAGGAAATTTATATTTTTAATGATTCTGGAAGAGCAAGAAGACCTCTTATCATTGTTGAAGATGGTAAACCATTACTTGAAGAGAGCCATCTAAATGAACTTGAGAATGGAACATTAATATGGGAGGATTTAATTACCAAAGGTGTTGTAGAATATCTTGATGCTGATGAAGAGGAAAATGCATATATTTCTATGAATATTAATAATTTAAATGAACAACATACTCATTTAGAAATTGATCCTTTTACAATGTTAGGTGTTTGTGCTGGAATTATTCCATTTTCTAATCATAATGCTTCTCCAAGGAATACTATGGAAGCAGGTATGACAAAACAAGCTTTAGGTTTATATGTTTCTAATTATTCTTTTAGAACAGATACAAGAGCTCATCTTTTACATCAACCTCAAAGTCCATTGGTTAAAACAAGAATTAGTGATGCTACAAATTATGATAAACGTCCTTCTGGTCAAAATTTTATTGTTGCGGTAATGTCTTTTGAAGGGTATAATATGGAGGATTCTTTAATATTAAACAAATCTTCTTTAGAACGTGGTCTTGCGAGATCTTCATTTTTCCGTTCTTATGAAGCTTCTGAGAGAAGATATTTCGGTGGTCAAAAAGATGAATTTGAAATTCCTTCTAAAGAAGTTAGAGGATATAGAAATGAGGAAAAATACAAATACTTAGATGATGATGGTGTAATTAATCCAGAGTCTTATGTTGAATCTGGGGATGTTTTAATTGGAAAAACTTCTCCTCCAAGATTTTTACAGAAAAAAGATAAATTTGGCATGCCTATATCTTCTGTTAGACGAGAATCATCAGTGACTGTTAAAAATGGTGAAAGAGGAATTATTGATGCGGTTATTGCTACTGAAACTGTTGAAGGAACTAAAATGGTCAAAGTTAGAGTTCGTGATAATAGGCAACCAGAATTTGGAGATAAATTCGCTTCCCGTCATGGACAAAAAGGTGTTGTAGGTTTAATTCTTTCTCAAGATGATGTGCCATTTACTGAAGAGGGTGTTGTTCCAGATTTAATAATCAATCCTCATGCTATTCCTTCAAGGATGTCAATTGGTCAGGTGTTAGAAATGGTTGCAGGAAAAGCTGGCTGTTTAGAAGGTGAACGTGTTGATGGAACTCCATTTAACACGGAATTAGAAGATGAAGTTAAACAAACCCTTAAAGATAATGGATTCGAGTCTGCAGGTTGTGAATCTTTATACAATGGTATGACTGGTGAGAGAATAGGTGTTGAAATATTTATTGGTGTTGCATATTACCAAAGATTACATCATATGGTTACTGATAAGATTTATGCTCGTTCAAGAGGACCAGTTCAAGTTCTTACTCGTCAACCTACTGAGGGTAGAGCTCGTGAAGGTGGTTTAAGGTTTGGGGAAATGGAAAAAGATTGTTTAATGGCTCATGGAGCAGCTTCAACTATAAAAGAAAGATTATTAGAAGGGTCTGATAAATATGAAGCAGTTGTTTGTAGTAAATGTGGTATGTTTGCTATTGAGGATAAAATACATGATAAAGTCTATTGTCCTATTTGTGGTGATGTAGAAACTTTCCCTGTTGAAATTCCCTATGCTTTTAAATTACTTTTAGATGAACTAAAAAGTTTACTTGTATTTCCAAAAATAGAGTTGGATGATAAAATTTAATTTAAAGTGGAAATTTAATCAATAATAATATTTTTTATATTTTACTATTATTAATTTTTTTTATATTTTTTTTATATTTTTTATATTTTTTATATTTTTTATAATTTTTATAATTTTTATAATTTTTATAATTTTTATAATTTTTATAATTTTTATATTACTTAATATTTGTATTATTCATTATAATGTTCATATTGTTTATAATTCTAATTATAATTTTAATTTTATTTTTTTTATAATGCTTTTAATAATAATTGAATGGTTTTTAATTTATAATTTGTTATTATTTAATATCGGGGATAATTAATGCGAGAAATAATAAAAAAAATCAAGGACATTGAATTAGGGATCATGTCTCCTGAAACTATCAGGAAAAATTCTGTAATTAAAATTGAAACCCATGATACCTATGATCCTGATGGATTTCCAGCAAGAAACGGTTTAATGGATCTTCATTTAGGGGTTATAGATCCAAGTTTGGAATGTAAAACATGTGGATCTAAGGGTGGAAAATGCCCAGGACATTTTGGTCATATTGATTTAGCAAGACCTGTTGTGCATATTTTGTATTCTACAAGGATTTATAAGATATTGTCTTCAGTATGCACTGAATGTAATCGTGTTCTTTTATCTGAGGAAGATATTGAGAAATACAAATCAATATTAAAAGATAAATATTTGAAAAAAGAACATTACGATCTTATTCTTCGAGAAATTTATGGAAAAGCTAAAGCAGTTAAAAAATGTCCACATTGTGGTGGTGATACTCATGAAATTAAGTTTGATCCACCAACTTATTATTATGAATCTATGAAAATTATTCAAAATGATATAATTGATATTTTAAGAAATATTCCAAATGAAGAAAAATTATTATTGGGAGATATTGGTTCTAAAGATAACGATGATAATGTTAATCTTTATAAAAACATTGATTTATCTGTAGGAGAATTAGATTCACTTAAAATTGAACAGCTACATGATGATATGGGTTTAGTTTGTAATCATTGTAATCATATACTTTTATCTGATGATGAGATTAAAAAATATCACAAAAAAGTTTTGAAAAAATTAGATGAAGGTTTTTCCTTTGACGATTTAGAGTTATTAGACATACTTAATGAAATTAGATCAATTATTGCTGAAAATCATGAATGTCCTCGTTGTGGTGAAAAACCTAAAAAATTTAATAAAAAAGAAATCTATAAAAAAACTGATTTTAGATTAACTCCAAGTGAAATTCGTGATCGTTTTGAAAAAATTAGTGATGATGATATATGGGTTTTAGGTTTAAATCCTAAAGTTGCACGTCCCGAATGGTTAGTTTTAACTGTTTTGCCTGTTCCTCCTGTAACTGTTAGACCTACAATTACATTAGAACATGGGGAACGTTCTGAAGATGATTTAACTCATAAACTCGTTGAAATTTTAAGAACCAATCAAAAACTTTCTGAAAATATGGAAGCTGGAGCACCACAGCTAATTGTTGAAGATATCTGGGAATTATTACAATACCATGTTACAACTTATTTTGATAATGAGGCATCTGGTGTTCCTCAAGCAAAACACCGTTCTAAAAGACCATTAAAAACATTGGCACAAAGATTGAAAGGAAAAGATGGTAGATATAGACTTAATCTTAATGGTAAACGTGTGAATTTCTCAGCAAGGACTGTTATTTCTCCAGATCCTAATATTAGTATTAATGAGGTTGGAGTTCCAGAAATGATTGCTAAAGAGGTTACTGTTCCTGTTCAAGTTAATGAGTGGAATATTGACGAGATGAAGGAATATATTAACAATGGTCCTGATATTCATCCTGGTGCAAACTATGTGATTCGTTTAGATGAGAGAAAAGTTAGAGTCTTTGATGATACTAAAGAAAAGATTCTTGAAGATCTTGAACCTGGATATATTGTAGAACGCCATTTAAAAGATGGAGATATTGTAGTTTTTAATCGTCAACCATCTATTCACAGAATGTCTATGATGGCTCATGAAGTTAAAGTTCTTCCGTATAAAACATTTAGATTGAATTTATGTGTTTGTCCTCCTTACAATGCAGATTTTGATGGTGATGAGATGAATATGCATATATTACAAACAGATGAGGCACGTAGTGAAGCTAAATACTTGATGAGAGTTCAAGAAAATATTTTATCTCCAAGATTTGGTGGTCCAATTATTGGTGCAATACATGATCATATTTCTGGAGCATATCTTTTAACTAAAACTGGCACTAAATTTACTGAAGAGAAAGCATTTCAAATTATTAGAAAAGCAAATCTTCCAATTCCTAAGAGGAAAAATCCAGAAGAAACTCCTGATGGAACAACTGATTGGACAGGTAAAGAGTTATTTAGTTTAGTTATTCCTAAAGTTGATAGTGAAGGAAAACCTAAAAAATTAAATTCAGTTTATAAAGCGGAAATTTGTAGAAACTGTAATGAATGTTTAGAACGTGATTGTGATTATGATGCTTATGTTGTAATTGAAGATAGTGAGCTTAAAACTGGAGCGATTGATGTTAAAGCTTATGGTGCAGGTTCTGGAAGTAAAATTTTAACCCGTATAGTCCGTGAATATGGTTCTGATATTGCAAGAGAGTTTTTAGATAACTCAACTACTTTAGCTATTTCTGGAATTATGGAAGCAGGAATTACAACAAGTATAAATGATGAAGAAATTCCTCAAGAAGCACAGGACAGAATTGAAGCTCATCTTGATGATGCCGAGAAAAAAGTAGATGTTTTGGTAAATAATTTTAGAGATGGATTATTAGAACCTTTACCTGGATTTTCTTTAGAGGAAACTCTTGAAATGGGAATTATGCAGGTATTAGGTGAAGCAAGGGATAAATCTGGTGAGATTGCAGAAAATTATTTCAGTATTGATACAAATCATTCAGTTGTAATGGCTAAAACTGGAGCAAGAGCATCTATGCTTAATTTAACCATGATTGCTGCATGTGTTGGTCAACAATCTGTTCGTGGGGGTCGTATTTCAAGAGGATATGAAGGAAGAGCATTACCTCATTTTGAAAAAAATGAATTAGGGGCAAAAGCTCGTGGTTTTGTTCATTCAAGTTACAAAAGTGGTTTAGACCCAATTGAATTTTATTTCCATGCAATGGGTGCTCGTGAAGGTTTAGTGGATACGGCACTTAGGACTGGAAAAAGTGGTTACGATCAGAGAAGAATGGTTACTCCATTTGTAAATTTAAGAGTAGATGAAAATGGAGTTGTTCGGGAAAAAGATAGCATTATTCAAACCATGTATGGTGAAGATGGAGCAATAGCTACAAAAACCGATGGTGGTTGTGTTGTTGATTTAGATGATGTAATTAATGAAATGAGGATTAAAAAATAAGTTTTATTGAGCTTAAGTTTTATTAAGCTTAAGTTTTATTGAGGTGAATAAATGTCATATATTGCAACCCAAAAGGATATAAATAAAGTTGAAAGAATTTCTAAATCAAAAAATAAAACTAAAAATATAGATTTTCCTGAGAAATATATTCAAGATATTGCTGATGCTTATGTTAAATACAATTTAACTGATAAAGAGCTTGAATCTTTAATTATAAGAGTTCGTGAGAATTATATAAATGCATTGGTTGAAGCTAATGAACCTATAGGTCCTGTTGCTTCTCAAGCTATAAGTGAACCAGCTACTCAGATGACTATGAGAACTTTCCATTATGCTGGTGTAGCAGAACTTAATGTTACTTTAGGTTTACCAAGGTTACTTGAACTACTTAATGCGAGTTCCGTTATTTTTACACCATCTATGAATATTTATTTTGAAGATGGAGACATAACTAAAGAAGAAGTAGAAAAATTTGCTAATAAAATTACTGAAACTATAGTGAATGATGTAATTATAGATAATGATGTTGTTACAGATTTTCAAAGTAATTCAATAAGTGCTAAATTTGATTTTAATAAAATTAAAGCTAAAAGTTTAAAAATTGAAGAAATAGTTGATATTGTTAAAAAAGTATTTCCCACTGGAGAATTTTCTATTCTTCGAGAATCTGATAATGATGAGGAAGATATTGAAAAAACTACATTTAAATCATTGGATGAATTAAAAATGGTTTTAGCTGAAGAATCTTTAGACGATTCTTTTGATGATTCTTTAGAGGGTTCTTTAGATAATCTTTCAGATAATTCTTCAACTAATAAAAATAAAAATGCTAAAAATAAAAATGCTAAAACTTCTATTTCTCAAAATCCTATTCAATCAGTTGAATTTACATATAAATCTAAAAAGAATTCAATTAGAGAATTAAGAAATGATGATGATAAGTTTAGAAATATTTCAATTGGTGGAATAGATAATATTAGACGAGTTATTATAAGAAAAACTGAACAAGAATGGTTTTTACAAACTGATGGTTCAAATCTTAAAGATATTTTAAATGAGGATATTGTTGATAATGTTAGAACAACCTCAAATCACATTCATGAAATTCATAATGTTTTAGGCATAGAAGCTCTACGTGAAAAGATTTTCAATGAGTTTCGCCGTGTTTTAGATGACCAAGGTCTTGATGTGGATATAAGACATATCATGCTTGTTGCAGATTATATGACTTATACTGGAAAACTTAGACATTTCTTTGGTCGTTCTAGAGAAAGTATCATGTATAATTATGATAGTGTTTTTGCTCGTGCTGCTTATGAGCGAATTGATGATAGGCATAATTACAGATCTATTTATGCTGGTGCATTAATTGGTGAAGTTGATGAGTTCCATGGACCTTTAGAACGGTCTATGATTGGTCAACCAATACATCTTGGAACTGGTTCTGTGGATGTCATGATGAAAGCTAATAAACGAAAAGGAGGCAGATGATGGATATAGATAGAGGAATTAGGGTTGCTGTAGATACTGGTGATGTTACATTAGGCAGTGAAAAATCAATTCAATATTTAAAATTAGGAAAAGGCAAACTTGTTGTTGTAGCAAGTAATGCTCCAGATGAAATATTAGAAGATGTTGAATATTATGCAAAATTATCAGAAATTCCAGTTCATCTTTATGATGGGTCTAGTGTGGATTTAGGTTCTGTATGTGGTAAACCATTTACCGTAGCTACTTTAATAATAAATGATCCAGGAGATTCTACCATTTTAGACGCAGTAGAATAGGAGAGATTAAATGTCAATAAAATTAAATGCTAATGAAATTAGATACATTGCTCTTTTTGAAAATATGACTGGTGCCACTGTTAAAGATTGTATTATTGATGATGAAAATGGTAAAATCATTTTTGTTGTTAAAGAGGGGGATATGGGTTTAGCTATTGGCAAAAAAGGAGCAACAGTTTCTAAAGTTCAAAATGCAGTTGATAAGGGAGTAGAAATTGTAGAATTTTCTGAAGATGTCACAAAATTTGTTACAAATTTAATAGCTCCTGCACAAATTCAAGGTGTTAAAATTTCTCAAAAAGCAAATGGTGAAACTATTGCAATTATAACTGCTGATAATCAAAATAAAAGAATAGCTATTGGCAAAAATGGTCAAAATATCGAAAAAGCCAAACTAATAGCTAAAAGACAACACAACATTTCAGATATTATTTTAAAATAGTTGTTTTGTTTGTTTTATTTTTTATTTTTTTATCTTTATTTTTTTATCTTTATTTTTTTAATTTTTTTGTCTGTTTCTGTTTTTATCTTTATTTTTTTTAATTTTTTTGTCTGTTTCTGTTTTTATCTTTATTTTTTTTAATTTTTTTCTCTGGTTTTGTTTTTATCTTTTTTTAATCATAGAATTAATCCTGTTTTTGTTTTTTTCTATTGAATTTTATGAGTTTATTTTTTTTAATTTTATACATTTTTATATTTTTTAAAGAAAACTTGTTGAAAATAGTAATATTTATATATGATAAACTACATAATATATTCTATCAATATAAAACAATTAGTATTATTACGAACTATTGTTTTAATTTGATTAATAGTCTAAAAATTTTTAATATAAAAATAAAAATTTCAAGTATTGATGATTATTTTTATTGATGATTATTTTTATTAAAACAAATATAGGAGATTTTAAAAATGGATTTTAATTATTTTAATAACTTATACATTAATTCAAATGCTAAAAAATTAGCTAAAGTAGATAATAGTGGTGGAGATTATATTGATAATGTTTATATGTGGCATACATCACTTATAGATGATCCACCATATCGTAGCTTAGCAATATTCTTTAATTATTGTTCACTTGGATGTGCAACATGTTGTAATTCTTTATTATTATCTGGTGCTGGTGGTTGCACTCCGTTTTATTTAAGTGATATTGATGAGTATAAAGACAAAGTTGACAGTATAACAATTGTTGGAGGAGAACCATTTGCTCAAGATTTAACTAATATCCGTAATATTTTGCGTCGTGCTAAAGATCTTGGTTTACGAACTAATGCTTTAACAAATGGTTTACATCTTTGGGAGCCAGGTGTTCGTGAACTATGGCCTTTAATTGACCATATCAATCTTCATGTAACAGAAGAATTTTTAGCACTTGGTTTACATGAAAAAGTCGATGAATTACCTTTTGATGTGGATTATAATGTTATTTGGCATCCTAATAATATTCCATTTGTTTTAGACTGTATGGGTTTATTAGATGAAGATAAGTTTTTCATTAAAAAAGATTTCATGTTTGGTGGAGAAAAATATATTCCGACTAAAATATAAATAATTAATTTTTTTTGTTCTTTATTTTTTTGTTCTTTATTTTTTTGTTCTTTTTATTCTTTTATTATTTTATTATTTCTTCTTTTCTTTTTTTCATTCTTTTCTTTTTTGATATGTTAATAATTTTTTCTAATGTTTAATTTAATACATGATTATTAGTAATATTTATAATCTTGTAAATTTATATATTATCTCAATATTTATAAATTAATTTATTATAATTCGATAACATAGTAATTAATATTTTAATAATTAATATTTTAATAATTAATATTCTAATAATTAATATTCTAATAATTAATATTCTAATAATTAATATTTTTTAGGATGTGATTGTATGTCTTATGTTGAAGATATTTTAAATGATGTTAAAGAAAAAAATCAAGACCAACCAGAATTTATTCAAGCTGTAAATGAGATTTTAAATTCTATTTCTGTTATATTTGATGAACATAAAGAATTTGAAGAAAATGGAGTATTAGAACGATTAGTTGAACCTGAAAGAGTGATAATGTTTCGAGTTCCATGGGTTGATGATAGTGGAAAAATAAATGTAAATAGAGGTTTTAGAGTTCAATTTAACAGTGCAGTAGGACCATATAAAGGTGGGCTTCGTTTCCATCCTTCAGTAAATATTTCAATAATGAAATTCTTAGCATTTGAGCAAATATTTAAAAATAGCTTAACTGGAATGTCTATTGGTGGTGCTAAAGGTGGAAGTGATTTTAATCCTAAAGGGCGAAGTGATGGAGAGGTTATGAGATTCTGTCAAAGCTTTATGAATGAGTTATTTAGACATATTGGACCAGATACAGATATTCCTGCTGGAGATATGGGTGTAGGTGGTCGTGAAGTTGGTTATTTGTTTGGACAATACAAAAAACTTGCAGATGTTCATGTTGCAGTTTTAACTGGTGCAGGATTAGAATATGGAGGTTCTCTAGTTCGAAAAGAAGCTACAGGTTATGGATTAATTTATATCTTAGAAGAAGCTCTTAAAAGTAGAGAGGATACAATAAAAGGTAAAGATATTGTAGTTTCTGGTTCTGGAAATGTAGCTATTTATGCTGCTCAAAAAGCCCAAAAATATGGTGGAAATGTTTTAGCAATGTGTGATTCCGAAGGTTATATCTATGATAAAAATGGAATAGATTTAAGTATTGTTAAAGAAATTAAAGAAGTAAAAAGAGGTAGGATAAAAGAATATCTTGATTATTCTGGAAAAAAATCCAGTGCGGAATATATTCAAGGAGAAAAAATATGGAATGTTCCATGTGAAATAGCTCTTCCTTGTGCAACACAAAATGAATTAGATGTTAATTCTGCAAAAATTTTAGCAAAAAATAAGACCAAATATGTAGCTGAAGGAGCAAATATGCCATCAACAAATGAAGCTGTCGATGTATTTTTAAAAAATAAGATGATTTATCTTCCAGGTAAAGCAGCTAATGCTGGAGGTGTAGCTACTTCTGCTTTTGAAATGGCTCAACGTAGTTCAAGAATAGCTTGGACTTTTAAAGAGGTTGACGAGAAATTAAAAAGAATAATGATTAATATTTATAAAAATATTGATGCGGTATCTAAATATTATGGATATGAAAATAATTACGTCGTAGGAGCGAATATAACTGGATTTTTAAAGGTTGCAAATGCAATGATTTCCCAAGGCATAGTTTAATCATTGTTTTATATGTAATATATGGTATTTTTTAGTTTTTTCATTTTTATTTCTTTTGTTCTTCTTTTTTTATTTTGCATTTAACTTTTTTATTTTTTTCTTTATTTTTCTTTTGATTTATAAAAAAAGGAATTATTGTTTATGTTTATCCGTTTGCAACTAAAGTTTGGAATGTCTTTGTTAATATGAATTGAACAAATGCATTTTGTGGAATTGAAACTATGTTTCCTTTATTTGCTTGATCAATAGCTACTTTAATCATCGCATCACGATTTTGAGGATTTTTAGCTGCTTGTGTTAGTTTATCAACTAAAGCCATCACGGCATCGGCACGGTTCATTGTTCCACCATGTAACTGGTCATTTTCTCTAACTAAATCTGCAGCACTAATACTTTCATTACTTTCTGGAAGTCCACTTGCATCAATTATTGAATCCATAGCTTCATTATTAATAGCAATCACAGCATCAATTTTGGTGTTAAAATGGTATTCTACGATTTCTTTTGCTAATTCCATTCCTTTACTATTATCAGCATCCCATAATGAATCATGAAGCAGTAATCTTGGTCCAGCACCTTGTGCTTGTGCTACTGCTGGTTCTGAGGCACTTGGATGTCTCATTCCACCAGGATAAAATGGTTGAACACTTTCTTTATTCCCATTTTTTAAATTAATTACAAATGCCATATCAACGGCACCAAGACCTGGACGTGGTTCACTTTCATCAGCACATAGGACTAATATATTTTTATCTCCTTTTGCAAGGTTAGATTCACTTATTTGCAAATCTCCACTTAAAATTCCATAGCCCACTGCAATTATTCCTAAAATAGCTACAATAACAATAGCTAAAACAATTTTTTTATTTCTATTCATATTAATCTTTTTGTATTTATTATTTTTATATTTTTGAGATAAAGGCAAAACCAATTTTTTGAAAATCATGGCTCTCGTATGGCTTAGCTTGCACTAGAAGGATTTGGTCAAAACTTTTTTTTGGAAATTATGGGTTTTATGTGCCTTAGCTTGCACCAGAGGGTTTTGCTTAGAATCTTTTTTGGAAATTGTTTTGTGGTTTTATTTTTGTGATTAAAATAGTATATATTTTTCTATTTTTATATTGGGATAGTCTTCTTTGAGTGTTTCTAAAAATTTTGAAAAAAT